>JAPKXT010000139.1 GCA_026394695.1 Methanoregula sp. | reverse complement strand
GGTCGCTCTACGAGAACATCCAGCGGTTCATTCTCTTCCAGCTCACGATCAATTTCTGCGCCTGCATCCTCGTATTCATCGCGCCTCTTTTGGGGTACCTGGAGCCGTTTACTATCATCCAGATCCTCTGGATCAATATCATCATGGATACACTTGCAGCGTTCGCTCTCTGCTCGGAGGCCCCGCATGCCGGGTTGATGAACCGTACACCGGTCCCGCATGACGCTCCTATTATTACCCCGTTCATGGGGGTATCGATCATCGTAACCGGCGTGTGTATTATTCTTGGTGGCATTCTCCAGATCGCCACGGGCTTTTTAGGTGGTACTACCACTGCTGAGATCAATACCGTGTTCTTTGCAGCCTTCATCATCACTGCCGTCTGGAACGGTATCAACTGCCGGGCCCTTGACGGCAAGATGCCTCCGTTTTTTAAAGGCAACCCGATATTTTTTATTGTCATGGGTGTGGTTGTACTCGCCCAGGTTTTTATCATCCAGTTCGGCGGGGCAGTTTTTGGGACAGTGCCCCTGTCGTTAGAACAATGGGTGAAGATTGTCGTCGTATCGGCATCGGTACTTGTCATCGGTTTTATACTCCGGGTTTCATTCCGCTGCCTGCCTGCCGAAAAAAAGCTGGTGAATGCCTGAAGATGTGGCTTTTCCCTCGCTTTACCCTACCAGGAATATCATTTCTTTTCCCCATTCAGGTTGACGGGAAATTTTTACCCTGGAATTATAGAGAGACTGCGGGTTTACCCCGGCAATAATACAAATATTTAGGTTCCCGTATCACCCACTACTTCAGACACATATCCGGGACAAGGATACCCGTACGAGGGACAATTCACGTGAACCCATTTTCTCAGAAATCTGAACTTTCCGGTGATGCCTATAAATGGACAGCCCTTGCAGTGGCATCTCTCGGTACACTCGTCGGCATTCTCAACGCGAGTACGCTCATCATCGCGCTTCCAACCATGATGATCAAACTCAATACCTCACTTGTAGGGGTCATGTGGGTTTTGATCGTATATATGCTCATTTTGACCATCCTCGCGCCAGCCTGCGGCCGCCTTGCCGATATTTACGGCCGCAAACAACTCTATGTTCTGGGCATTGCAGTATTTACGGTCGGGTCACTCCTGTGCGGTCTCGCTGCTGATGTTACGCAGCTGATCGGGTTCCGGGTGATTCAGGCAATCGGGGGGGCATTTTTAGTAGCAAATGGTACCGTCATTGTCGTAGACGCGTTTCCGAAATGGGAACTGGGCAAGGCCATGGGAATCCTTTCCATGATAATGGCGGCGGCATTTGTTGTCGGTCCGATCCTCGGGGGGGTTCTCACGATGATCGACTGGCGCCTGAATTTCTTCTTCAATGTCCCTATCGGGCTCATCGCAATGTATTTTGCCCATACACGCCTCCGCGAGGTGAAAGAATTTTCCGGTGCAGAACCATTTGATTATACCGGGATGATACTGTTTGCTGTGGCATTCGTAGCGCTGGCAGTGTATGGAAGCGCGGGTGTTCTCGTAGGGTTCACGTCTTTACCGATGCTTGCCTCGCTCGCTGTCGGGATTATATCGCTCGCCGGGTTTTTCTCTCACGAGCGGTCGACCCGCTATCCTCTTATCGATCTCTCACTTTTCAGGATACGGATATTTTCCTTTGGGCAGATCAGTGCCCTCCTGAACGCCATCGCACGCGGCGCGGTTATGATGCTGCTTATCCTCTTCTTTCAGGGGCCCAAAGGATATGACCCATTCTGGGCCAGCATCCTCATATCACCACTGGCAATTGGATTGGTCATAACCGGGCCGCTCGGGGGATCTCTTTCTGACAAATATGGTTCGCGCCTGATAAGCACGGCAGGTCTCATTGTGTCGATGGTTGGGCTTATCGGGTTAAGCTTTATGCAGTACGACATACCGTACTGGGTGCTTGCAGTATGGATGTTTGTGCACGGATTTGGGTCAGGACTCTTCCAGCCACCGAATACGAGCGCTATCATGGCAGCGGTCCCGGTAGAACGGCGAGGATTTGCATCATCCATGCGGGCATTTTTCAACAACACCGGTATGGTGATCTCTATGACAATCGCCCTGCCCCTGTTGATCGGTATGATCCCGCTCGATGAGATGATGAACCTGTTCGTCGTTGGCACAGCAAACCTCCCCATTGCAACACAGATCCAGTTCACCGATGCGATCCGTTTCGTGTTTATGGTCTCGGCAGTCCTTACCATCCCCGCAATCATTGTCTCGGCCATGCGGGGCAAAGAGGATGTGAAGACACAAGGGTAACGTGGGATTACGGCCCCCGGTTTTTTAAAAAAAATCGGAGAAGAGCCTGTACCACTATCATCGCGCTATTTTTGTATCTCCGATATAACCCCTGATTGCAGTCAGGGTTGTGCTGTCAAGGATCACCGAGAAGTCCAGGTCCACGACAAAGACCGGGAAGGTTCCGGCAAGTGTGTTCCGCTTTATCGTGTATATCCTGGATTCGAGCAGCAGGGTTGTTGTTTCAGCGCGATTTTTCAGGTCATCGCACCGGTCTGTATTGAGGGAAGCATCCGGGTTGAGCAGGTCCGACAGCGCATTTTCCTTAAAATCAAAGAGCCTGTCAGCCATGGTCCGGCTTGTGATCCCGTGGATGTAGCGGATGATGAAATACTGGCTGAAGGCAAGCAACGCGATGAGGAAGAAGACATGCCCGAGCTCTGCCACCTTTGACTGGTCAAGAAACGCGTTCAGGGTTACTCCCGGCAGGAGGATGATCGTGGTTAAAAACAAAACTATGGCCAGTAAAAAGCCAAAAATGAACATGGCGGTTACCAGATGGGGTGGCAGGTTCTGCCGGTGAAGACTGCTTTTCATCTTCTCTACGTGTTTTTCATACGTAGTCGAGAAGGGTTCAAATTTCCAGACCATGAGGTAGAAGACAACGATCACTGCACACTGCGATATGACGATGAGCGTAATCATGAACGGGAGCCCCCGGGCATATGCCACCAGTGAATAGAGAATATCGATGGAAAATATCAGCCCGATCCCAAGGGATAAGGTCCTGCTGTTGATAAGGATGGAATTGATAAACAACCGGGTAAACCGGGCTGTTCCCGATGTTACCCCGATCTCTTTAAGCCAGGTCCGGAACCGGTTGAGATCTGCTTTCGGGATACCGGCCGCTTTAAAATTTGTAGGTATCAGAAGAGTAATGAAATAATACATATTGAGGTAGAGACTGGCAGCAATAAAAAGGGCCATATAGTCATGCCGGGCCAAAAAAAAGATCACGTTGATACCGGCACACAGGATAAGGACAATGGTATGGAAACGAGGTGTTTCCGGCTGGATCATCAGTCCGGCACGCGTTTTTTGGACCGCAGACAGTTCATCTCGTATAATCTGGCTGAGGGGTATATCCGGAGAAGACCTGGTACCACCAGACCCGGAAGACGGAAATGTCATCCAAGGCTAATGGGATTTGTTACTATAAAGGTCGTAGCAAAAATAATGCATGCGTATTTTTAACATATTTTCTTCTTCCCCATCAAAAGGCCCATCACCACCGATATCATCACCGGGATCCCAAAGATGGTCTCAAAGGCGGGCGGTTTATCAGACAGGGGCGGGTCCGGTATATTCATACCATAAATACCTGCAATCATTATCGGTACCGCGATGATGATCGTTACCGGGGCCGGAAATTTTCCCCGACAACCCTTTCGGACACCGGCTGACCCTCGGGGAGTAAGAGACCCGGGGAACAAAATCTGAAACGAGTGCCAGCCCCTCGTGATGACAATAAGCCTATTCTTTTGGGGTCTTACACCGGTTATTCTTGTCATAGAAGGTGCAGAACGACCCGCAGCGGGTGCACCCTTCATTACAGGGTTCAGCATGGATGGTAATATTTGCCCGCGGGAACTCGGTCTTCAGGTCGGATTCAAGGTGATCGGAGAGATCATGGCACTGCAAAACGGTGACGTCCCCGGGCACGACAAGGTGGAACTCAATAAAGATCTCCGGTCCTGAACGGCGGGTCTTTAAGTCATGGAATCCTGCATACGTGCTCGCATGATCACAGATTATTTCCTGGATTCTCTGCTCATTGGCAAGAGGAATGCTGTGGTCTATGAGATCCGAAAATGACCGCCGGGTGAGATCATATGCGGCTTTCATGATCACGATGGCGACACCGATGGCAAAGAGCGGGTCAAAGAGCGTGATACCGGTCAGGTGTATAAGGATCAACCCGAAAAACACACCGAGCGAGGTGTAGACATCTGTCCGCAGGTGCCAGGCATCGCTTTCAAGCGCTATGGACTCGGTGTGTTTAGCCACCTTCATGAGCCGGTTCGAGACATACCAGTTCGCAAGCGCAGAGATGCCCATCACGGCGATACCAAAAATGAGCAGTGATGGGGTGAAGTTTTCGGTTGGTTCACCCATCAGCTTGGTGACTGCCTCCCTGATGATCAGGATTGCAGCAACGAATATGAGCAGGCCTTCAATGAGTCCTGAAATATCCTCGAATTTACCATGCCCGAACTCGTGCTGGGCATCGGGAGGTTCGGCAGATTTCCGTACCGAGAAAAAGGCAATTACTGCTGCGATAAGGTCCATTGAGGAATGGATAGCTTCTGATATGATACTGACGGAACCTATCGCAAATCCGACGACAAATTTCATCAGGACGAGCCCGGTGTTGGAGATGACCGACAGACGGGCAGTTTTTTCTTTCAGTTGATCGAGCGTTGCTTTATCCATTTCAGGTGCACTCATGAATGTATTAGTACCTATAGGTACCTGCTCACATCAAGGTTTAGGACAGCATTCGTTGATGCGGATATACGAGACCGGCACCGGGCTTTGCCTCCATGGTGAAGGATAACCCCCCACGAGGAAAAAATTCCCTTCCCGGGTTCTTTGTTCCTTGTGCAAGTATCCCTCTGAAACGGTGAGCTGGGATAAAAATGAGAGAACGATTATTTTTTCCGCATCAGGGAAATGATCATCCCCATGAGGAGCAGGGAGAGTGCAATACCGGTGATCAGGTAGACGGGCGTGGAATCCATGGGGGGAAGAGAAAAGGAGAAACTCCCGGGTTCTTTTGGGTACGTTGACTGAAATTGTGAAATTGCCGGGGACATGTTGATACGTGTCAACAGCGAACCGCTCTTTTTATCGTAGAGCTCAAAGTTTGTCTGGTCCTCCTGGTATGGCAGGACGAACGTAAAGTCAGCATTGTCAGAGTAGTCCAGATAACCGGTCAGGTTACCGGACGATTCATTGGTGGTTTCCAGCACATCTGCCATCTGGTACCGGGCATCCCAGATGTCAAATTCCTTAAGGGTTGCTCCTCCAGAGGATTTTACCCTGCCCCGGAGCTCCCCGGTGTTGCGGTGGTTGATCAGCATCCGGTAGCAGAGAAATTCCCTGCAGATGGTGGGACGGGTAGGGTAGATTGCACAGAGAAAACCCGGACCATCGGGATTCCTGCGCGTAAAAACGCAACCTTTCGTTGGGGCATCCTGCCATTGCCCTCCATTTCTTCAAATTCCTCGGAAAATTCATCAGCAAATTCCGGCAGCACGTGCACCCGGAAAAGTTCGTTGGTGATACCGTACCGACAAAAGTAATCATGGTCGGACCATAGTAATATTCATTTTATGATAAACTGGATTATAATAATGGGGATATGATCCCGCGGGAATGAAACAGAAGTGTGACCGGACATACCGTGTAGGGACCGACCGGAATATCTCATGAATCACGGATGGATTCCCTACAGATTCCCTGACAACCGGCAGGTTCCCCTGCCAGTGGACCGAGGTCTTGATGTCCCCGGTTATAATACCACCAGTCATCATGCGATTGGAAACACGGTGAACCTAAAAAAATGTCTTCCCCACGTTCTTAATCATTACGAGCTGCGTATCAAAGCACCCCGCAACATTCATCTTTGCAGCACCCCATATACACGTTCGTGATACCTTCCATGGACCCCACCGACCCGTTCTTTACCAAAGATGCCTGGGCACAGGAAACCGGTATCGAGTTGATGGAAGTCTCAGCCGGCAGGGCAAAGGTCCGGATGCGGATTGCCAGCAGGCACTTAAACAGCCACGGGACCGTGCACGGCGGAGCAATCTTCACGCTTGCCGACTCCGCGTTTGCACTTGCCTCCAACTCCCACGGAACACCTGCAGCTGCCATCAATGCCCATATCTCGTATGTAAAAGCAGCGACCGCCGGCACCCTGTATGCAGAAGCAACAGAGTCCTCGTTGAATCCGAAAATTGCCACCTATTCAGTCACGGTTACGGATGATGCCGGGGAAAAGATTGCCCTTTTCCAGGGCATGGTATACCGGAAAACACCGGGAAGGTAACAGGATTTGGCAGTATTTTTTTCCTCACATACGGTAATTTTTTGATTCACTCCCTCTTTCATGTCTCGATTTAATCATGTCCTTTTTTTTCGTTCCTGCCCGAATCTAAAAAAATCGTGGAGGGGCTGCCGTCAGCATGATCATCCCTGGTATCATTACTCTGCTTCCTCAAGCGTGAACTTCCATGAACAATACGGCGTACCTTGCTGCGTCTCCGGCGGGCACGACAGGCATTCGGTGACTACCCGTGCATCAATCGTCCGGGCAAAGACAGGAAATTCAACCAGTCCGACGGAGCGGCAGGGAAACAGCGGCATCCCCCTGCGTTCCCGTGCAGCTTGCACCCGGCAGGTCTTTGTAGTAACAACGAGGGTCTAGTGTTTCCAGACCTTCCGGTCCATCGCAACCGCTGCGTCCATGCCGTATTCCTGCTCGACTGCCTGGAACCAGAGACCGTCCATGGCGATCCAGTTCTTCGCTGCATCCGAGAGCTCTTCTGTGCAGTCATCGTGCAGGGGTGTCATTGATTGACGCTGGAATGTACAAGGGCAAAAATGTGCTGGTTTGCCACCGGTGGTTACCGGTCTGCATCCAGCTGTGCCCTGATCCCCGGTTTGATTGCGTGGCGGTCCGGTATCCGGCGAATAAATCTGAGGATATAACCCGGGTAAAAGAGATTATTTCCTTCTCATCACAACGGCAGCACAGGCAGCTGCACCGATTGCGCAAAGGATTGTTCCGGCACCAACCGGGGTCCTGGTGGTCACCGGCAAAACTTCAGATGCCCGGGGTGGGGTAATCCCATAATCCGGTGTGCAGTTCCAGGTCGCCCGGTTCTCGGCCTTTGACAGATCTACCGATTTCAGGAGCGTTCCTGTACTGTCGTAGAGGCTGAAGGTCTTTGCCTCGTCAGTGACCGGGAACATGATGATGATGTCGGCATAATCTGCAGTCTGCTGGATACCGCTCAATGCGGTCATATTTTTCCCATCCTCCGAGACCCGCAGGTCGTCCCCGAACTGCAGACGGGGGTCGTGGAGGTTGAACTCCGATAGTTTTATGCCTCCTGCACCGTTGATGCTTCCTTTGAGTGTACCGTCAGCACCTTCCGGGAGGGGCGAGAAGCCGTACACGATCTGGACTGCAGTTTCATTTGCCCCGGATTTTGAGAGGCCGAGCTGGATCAGGTATGACCGGGTGCATCCGGCAGAAGTGGTATCGTCAGCACTCACCGTCACTGCAGTAATTGCCATTACCAAAACTGCAGCAAGGACAATGTTTGAGAATTTTTGTATCTGTGTCGTCATGGTTCCTCACGTCCACGTCTGTAAGATATAATTGATTTTTGCAACACCCCGCGGACCGAACTTCCCGCCACCCTGCGGGTCGTTCATCATGTCCGGGTCAGGGTCCCATTTCCAGAAGGCCTTCGTGCAATCCGGGTTTATCGATGTAGCCGGATCATCCCAGAGGATCTGCCGGCACTTGCTGGTGTCCCCGCTCTTGCTCTTGATATCATTGATGCACGCGGTTTCTGAACTCCAGACATTGGTGGAGGGTTCATTTTGTTCGTAATGAGTGTTGCCGCAATAGGTATCGACAACCGCAAAGACCGCATGCCCGGCTTCGTGTACCGGAACGGTTTCATAACCGGCAAGCCCGCAGGCTTTGTAATGGCTCTTTGTGGGTCCGAGCATATCAGCGCACCCGTTGAGCGTTGTATAACCCCCTGCAAAATTTTCCGGGTACAGGATTGCACCGACATCAGCAAAGTACGCGTCTGTCCAGAAGGTTGAGGGGAGGTTGCCGGCACACGCGAGTGATGGCCAGGCATCACCGGTATACCCCGGCCGCCAGTAATAATAGAAGTTGAAGCGGTGGCGGTAATCAGCAGGTATCGCATTGGTAGACAGTGTGTCGAGTTTCCAGTAGCCGTTGAGGATCTGGTTCAGGGCGATCGCCCTGAATTTTTCTTCACTTGCGGTATATGCCGTGGTGGATTCAGCCTTTTTCGTCACGGTGTTCATGGAGGTAGAAGAGGCAACAAAGACAATATCGATAGCCTTTTCCGGAGATCGTGCAAGATACAGGGGTTTGACGTACTGCCCGCAGTATAAACAATCCGACTTTAAGGGGCAGACTATGCCGTCATCTACAGCAACTTCATTTGGTCCCTGTATCCCGTCATTGCAGTCGCATGCATCCCCGACAGCGTTCTTATTGCTGTCCTTCTGGTCAGCATTGCTTATCGACGGACAGTTATCGCAGACGTCACCAATCCCGTCTTTATCGGTATCTTTTTGATCTTCTGAGAAGACGAACGGGCAGGTATCGCAGGCGTCACCGTGCTTGTCCGTATTGGTTATTGTGCAGATTGTCCCCCCACCCTGGTTAGCGGTTTGTACACTGCATTGTTTCTGCGCATCTGAATCCAGCTGGTCCGGATTGATTTTGAAGGGACAGTTATCGCAGTTATTCCCAATCCCGTCATTGTCAGTGTCCGAGTAGGGTGATTCACTGGATTCCTCATCGGTCCAGCCGTTCGGGGCGGGTTTTTTCGGGCAGAGATCGCAGGCATCGCCAATCCCGTCACTATCGGTGTCTTTCTGGTCGGGATTTTTGGTCTTGGGACAGTTGTCGCAGCGGTCACCGATACGATCGCTGTCGGTGTCGACGTAGCCCGGTGCATCCATGTCATCGGTGTTCCCGTTGACTGACGGGTCGGGGCTCTGCGGGCAGAGGTCGCAGGCATCTCCTATATTATCGCCATCAGAATCTTCCTGGTCAGGGTTTGCTGCCATCTCACAGTTGTCACAGTCGTCGCCAACCCCGTCACCATCATGATCGTACTGGTCCGCGTTTTTAACAAAGGGGCAATTGTCGTTTGCAAAAGGTATGCCGTCGCCATCATCTGCCAGCTGGGCGGTTACAAGAGGGCCAACAATTAAAGCGCACTGTCCGTTCAGGCACATCCTGTCCGATGAGCAGGTAGTCCCGCAGGACCCGCAGTTGTTCCGGTCGGAGCTGGTATTGACGCAC
>JAPKXT010000090.1 GCA_026394695.1 Methanoregula sp. | reverse complement strand
GATGTTTTCCTGTGCCGGTGCTGCCGGACCGGCACTGGAAGGAGGAGAAGTGCTCTATGGCATGCGGGCAAATCCCGGTGCGATAGAGAAGATTAAGGTCAATCCTGTGACCCTCGATCCCAGCTTCAGTACCATCAACAATATCAAACCACGGGGCATTACCGGATCCGGATTAATTGACCTGCTCGCAGAACTTTTTTCAGCGTGTGTCATTGACCGGCCCGGACGGATAACTACCAGCATAGAAAATAAAAGAGACCGCACCGGCCCTCTCTTCCCGGAGTATGTTGTGGTCTGGGCCAGTGAGACCGATATCGGCAAAGATATCGTGATCACGGAACAAGAAATCAAAAACCTGATTATGAGCAAAGCCTCGATTCATGCTGCCTGTGTAACGCTGATGGAAGAGGCGGGTGTCACCCGGCACGAAATAGCTACCATCTATGTTGCCGGTGCGTTTGGCAATTATCTGGACAAGAAAAATGCAACAATTATCGGCCTTATTCCGGAGATCGAGTTGGACAAGGTAAAAAATATCGGGAACGGGGCAGTGACGGGTGCAAATCTTGCGCTCATTAACCGGAAAGAGCGAAAAATACTCGATGAAATTGCCCGCAAAATCGCGTATATCGAACTAAACGCGGAAGCCTCATTCATGGATGAGTACACTTCAGGTACTTTTTTACCTCACACCGATCTTACCTTGTTCCCCATGGTCCAGAAACTCATAGAATCCTGCCGGCTCAGGAAAGGCTGATCGCATGGCAAAGATGATCCCGTCACCCTATTCCCTGGCAACGGGGGTAGGTGCACTTCCCCATACGGACCCTGTGTCAGCATGCAATGACGTCCTGGATATTTTTCCCCAATTCCCGTATATACCCACACTCCCGGACCGGGGGCAACTGGAAAGTATTGTCTTTAACGATTCCGAGCAGTTGCCGGGAAGGATCATAAAGGATGACCGGCTTCTTTTTGACAGTACAACAGACCAGTCTGAAGCAATGGAAAAGGTATACATGGATTATGTTGAGGGCAACTATGCTCCCTATGCTCTCCACAAGGATTATGCCTCCGGTTTCATCGAAATGATGTCCCATACCCTTACTCATGTGAAGGTGCTTAAATGCCAGGTGACCGGACCGGTAACGTTTGGCATGCAGGTGGTAGATGCAAAAAAACGTCCTGTCTACTATGATGGGCAGCTTGCCGATGTGCTGTCGATAATGATTGCACTCAAGGCACGATGGTGTGAAAAGGAGATGAGAAAGAGAACCGGCGTTACAGAAACACTCGTTGTTTTGAATGAACCATACCTTGCCTCACTGGGATCATCCGTGGTGCCGGTGGATAAAGAAACGGTAAGAGCGGGCTTTGAGGACATTGCTGCACTGGTTGAGGGTGGGTTGGGAATCCACTGCTGCTCGAATACGGACTGGGAATTTTTGCTGGAACTCAATCCTTCAGTTATCTCCATTGACGCTTACACAACAGCAAAGGAGTTCCTGTTATACGCTGATTCTGTTGTTTCCTACATGGAACGGGGAGGGGTTGTGGCTTGGGGGATTGTCCCGTCAGAATACAAACTCTTCGCAAATGAAACCACGGACTCTCTCTATAAACGGTATCGTGCTGTCAGGACCCAGCTCTGCATACGCATGCCGGAACGGCTCTTTGATGCGCAGTCGCTTATCACGCCAAGCTGCGGGATCCGGTTTTCTGACCCGCGTGGTGCCCTTGCCATCATGCAGACCGCAGCAGAGATCTCACGCCGCATCAGGGAAAAAGGAAACGGAGACTGATCTCATCTCAGGATACATGAAGGATTTCTCTATGCCAGAACGTCCGTTTACCATCGCACTATCAGGAAAAGGCGGGACAGGCAAGACAACGGTCAGTTCCCTGCTGATCCGTTCGTTCATTGATATGGGGCAAACCCCCGTTCTTGCGGTCGATGCCGACCCGAATGCCAACCTCCATGAAGCGCTTGGTGTTCGTGTTCATGAAACGCTGGGGAGCATGCGGGAGGAAGCCTTCACCCGTCATATCCCTCCGGGTATGAATCGCCATGATTATGTCAGGTTCCGGTTCCGCCAGGCGCTTGTCGAAGCAGAGGGGTTTGATCTTGTTGCGATGGGTCGTCCGGAAGGGAATGGATGCTATTGTTTTGCCAACGACCTGTTATCGGAATGCATGCTTCAGCTTGAGCGTGACTACCGGTTTGTTGTCATCGATACCGAAGCTGGCATGGAGCATATCAGCAGAGGAACGATTGGAAAACCGGATATGCTGCTCGTGGTGAGTGATCCCGGTGCAAGGAGTTTGCGGACAATTCTCCGTATACGGGAGATCGCAACACAGCTCGGGCTTGGACCCAAACAGATCCATGTTGTCTTCAACCGCTACAAATCCGTGGCTGCACCGGTAGACATAGGTAATGAGGGCCCTGCACGGGTGATTGTACGGGATCTTGCAGAGAAAATTTTGAACCTTGCCGACAAACAGCGTGCAAACCAGAAAGACGATTGTTGAAGATCCCTCTTTTTCGTCATTTTTTCACTCGTTTTAAAAAAATGGCTCATTGTCATCTCATGTGGGTTATGTGGGGAATCAAATTTTGTTCCTGATGAGTCCCACCCCTGATGGGGTCGCGGCAACGCCTCGTCGGGTCGCCGCTGGGCAGGAAGGGCTATACCGATCGCTTTTTTAGTTTATGGATGGTTGAGATGAAGCTGTTTGATCGATTTAATTCCCCCACACTCTGAACCGCCGCGGGGGTGTCCCTTCGGGGGCGGCGGCGTTTATCGTGCGGGGGGTATAGGGGCATCAGCCCCCATCTTTGTAATCCTTTCATTACATGCGTTACCTATTCAAAACAGTAAAGAACCAAAAAATTTACGAATGAAAATTGAACAGGGTAAAAACAATTTTCCTCTACCAGTAGATTATAAAAATACTGCCACGGCAATCGTTGTTGTCCAGATACCGTTTTTGTCCCCTTCGGCAGACTGGCAGGTATGCTGGGTTTTGATGATCTTACCGCTCGCCTTGTAGGTCTGCTCCCGGTCTGACCACGCTGCGTTCACATCAAATTCAATACCCAGCGTTGTTGCGAGCATGGTAGCTGCAAGATCCTCGGCATATTCTCCGGTCTTCTCCTGCGTTTCCCCAAAGGCGTGGTGCTCGGACAGGTAACCGTATTCTCCGCTATCACTGGGAAGGGCAAGTCCAATTGCAGATGAGACCAGGCGGTTGGGTTCATTGGTCTCGTTCCTTGCCATAACACAGAATACAATACCGCCGGGCAGGAGGCACTTCAAACCTTCTGACTTTGATATCTGTTTACATTTCGGCGGAAAGATGCTTGAAACGTATACAAGATTACATTTTTCAATACCGGCCTTTCTCAACGCAAGTTCAAAGGATGCGAGACGGTCTTTATGGGTTCCCACTCCTTTGGTGAAAAAGATCCTGGTCGGAACATACATATTTTTTTATTGTATCTTTTTATTTCTTTAAGTTTTGGTCAGAATTGTGGTAAAAACAAAAATACACCGGCTTTTTTGCAGAAATAGTATATCCGCGCCCTTTTTTTGATCCGTTTAAAACGTATAGCGATTTTTTTATCAGGAGGAATAGTCCGGTTTTTCTTTTTATAATCTGCAGAGAATTTCAGGAAGGTCACTCATGGTATCAATAATAAAATCGGCAGCTACGGAATTGCGGTCACGGGAAAACCGGTCCCCATACCGGGCATACACTGTCCGGATGCCAAGATTCCGGCATGGTTCGATATCCCTTCGCGGGCTGTCACCGACCAGCACGGTTTCATCGGGACTGGCTTTCATCATCTCGAGTGCGAACAAAAATGGCTCCGGGGCAGGTTTTTTCACCTTTACCATATCGAAGGTGACCATGCAACAAAAGAATTGCAGCAACCCGGTTTTTTCCAGGCGTAGTGTCGCATCCCGGGAATGTGCGTCAGTCACAATTCCCATAGTATATTCCCGTGTTTGGAGCGATTGCAACGTATCGGTAACACCCTCATAGGGGAAAATGTGCTGGAGTTTTATGGTCTCATATGCCTGACAGGCTTTACGGAATGAACCATCAAGGGGTATGTTCCGTTCGATCATATACTGGCGGATATTTTCATGGGATTCAAATCCATGGGTGGGGGTTAAAAAATACGAGAACAATTCCTCCCCATCATCATGACCAAACTGTCGTACCACAGCCTGGCAAGCGGCAATCTGGGCAGCGACGAGGTCAAAGAGGGTGTTATCCATATCAAATAACAGGGTGGTGACCGGAGTATGAGGATTTTTCATGTGTAGTGAAATGTTCACGTCTTTACTCTATGAGAGTATGGGTGATGATACGTTCGTGAATGTAACCATGGGGTGTGCTCCCTCATTCAATGTTGGCGATGCGGGAAGCGGATAACGATCCACTGGGATCGATCAGGCTGACGGGAATGAGGAAAAAAATTACATTTGTAAATAGATATACAGGTAGAAGACAATCAGGGGTATAAACACGGTAGCCCAGACGAGTTTATTCCATGCATAGATTTCTACTCCATCATTGGGTCTGACAGGTACTAGCGAAAATACACAGTTAAGCAGGTTCATGGAAAACCCGGCCGACCCGGCGATAACAAATAATCCTCCCAATGGAATCAGGAACAGGGAAACAATTGCTACCCCCATGCTCATAAGCGGTCCGGCCAGTTTAATAATGGCTGCCTCTTCCAATGAAGGTTTTTTCTCGCTCCGTATCAGGGTGCGGGACGGTTTTGCAAAAGCGTTTCCAAACAGCCATGCAGTGGATAACATCGTGACAGTTCCCAGACCCCAGAACTGGTATTCAGTGATACAACCAGCGCGATATGCACAATATTTATGGGAGAGATCATGGAGAATCGTTGCAATACCGCCAACACAAACAAAGATAATGACCGTGGCCAGTTTCAGTTCGAGGTGGTCCTGGAGAATGAATGCGGTCGCAAATACCAGAGCGCTTATAGTTATCACCAGAATTTCGCGTGAGGAAAGACCAAGAAGGATCGCCGAAAGGTTTTCCAATGGACGTATACCGCGTTTTTCAATCTCGCTAACATTCATCAGCCCGGTTGTTTCAGAACCTAAAAATTTTTTCAGCAATTCTGTAATTTTGTCCCACAATTGGGATAATGCCGTACTTCCATTCGCCAAGGTACCGATTACACCGAGCGTGACTCCTGCAGCTACTGCTGCAACAGGAGCATACTTATCCGGAATCACGGGTGATAATGGCAAGGGAACATTTTTGGATCCGGTCGCCTTCCTGATGATATCCACGGCTGATTGCTCTGTTACTGGTGGATTTGCTACCGGACTGGTTGAAAAAAGTCCTATGATGCTGAAATGACTTGCCGGGGCACTGAGCGTTCTGGTCACTGGATCAATGGTGGTAGGAAGGTCTTCCCAGCCCTGTCCATTTTCGTTCGTTTCCTTGATGGTCAGATTTGTCGGATCCGACCTGTCCCATTCATCCTGGCTGAGTGTGAATGAGATGAGAACCGGGGGATCAAAGGATGCATGGTCCGGCAGGTAATGGTAGGCACGTCCGGTCCATCTGCTGCCGTCCGGTCCGGCACCGGAGGGGATATCAGGAGGGTTTACAGTCGTAATGCTTATCTCTGGTACAGGTTTCTTTTCTGCATCAGTGACAAAAGTGCCTTCCTGTATATGAAGGGTCGTTATGTGGTCATTCGTACTGATAAGGGTGGTACAATTGAGCCTGCCATCAGATGCCGTATTCAGCTCCCCGGATCCGAAATAGTGCATTGTGCAGTTACCGGATTGTTCCTTAGTGACTTGCTCCATCGTCACCGTTACCGGAACAGGAACTGTTGTTGTGGGGGGAATTGTGGTCACTATTCCACGTGTGACCGGGACTTGTGTCGTTACTGAAACGGAAGGGAGCACAGTATTGGTATGAGTTCCTGTGGAGAGGGATGCCATCGTGTTGACTACGTTGACCTCTACACCCGGCGGGACATTTACTGTTGTGGTATAATCCTCATATCCGGCCATTTTGAGTGACACCGTATGATCTCCCGCCAGGATTGCGCGGATAGAACGGGGAGTGGTGCCTTTCAAGGTACCATCAACATAGAGCGAAGCGCCGGAGGGGACACTGTCGACGGTCAGGACATTGCATGACAGAGTATACAATTGGCGGAATTCACCTCCCGCAGGGATGGTTACCGTCGACGGAAAATCTGCATACCCAATCATTTTGAGTGCCACCGTATGATCTCCTGCCGTAATCGTGTCGAGGGTAAACGAAGTGGTACCTTTCAATGTACCATCAATATAGACCGAAGCGCCGGAGGGAACACTTTCAATGTTCAGGGTACCGGTTGTGGGTTGCAGAGGGGTTACTGCGGTTGTGGATACCATCGTGTAGACCCCCTCAACATTTCCCCCGGCCGGGACGGTTACCGTTGTGATAAAATCCGCATACCCGGTCATTTTGAGCGTCACCGCATGATCTCCTGCCGTAATCGTGCGGGTGGTAAAGGGAGTGGTACCTTGCACTGTACCATCAATATAAACCGAAGCGCCGGATGGAATACTTTCAATGACCATGGAACCGGTTGTTGGTTCAACAGGAATTGCACCCGCTGCAACAGACACAAATAAGAAAATGAAAAGAGTGCCGGTGAGTACCAATCTTTGAGTCTTTCTGTCTTTACCTATCAATCAAAAAACCACCTTGACTGATGATAATGTGATCGTAAGCAGGATGTAATAAAAACGATTCCTATTTGATCGTGAGAGAAGATCCTGGCGTGGACACACCTTTTCCACGACAGGTTACCCCGCGACGCGGTTACCCTGAATCACATCTGTTTCAGTCACGTTGAAGTAGTGGTTGGTTCCGACAATATGGTACTGTCCCGTTGCATGAACCTCATAGGGATTGCCCCGGGTTGAATAGGGGACCGTGAACACCCCTCCCTCGCTCTCCTGCCGGTACACAAATACCCGACCGGTATTGGTGACTACCGGCAGTTCAATAATCCCCTCACCGTGGATTTGTGCCCCCGTGACGAATTCAAATATTTTTACTTCTTTGATACCCGGAAGGGTAACCGGTGTTGATTCCGGGAACATCGTGACCGATGCATTATCGGGAGATTCGTGGATGAGGCGGTAGTGAGCCAGTGCCGGAACTTTTTGGACAGGACTGTCCGGCATATCGGAAAATACATCCGAGTAATGTGTGGGGACCAGTTCTGTACTCTCTTTGATAATCTCGTGCCCGGTCAAACCGCGTGATACATTGAGAGGGGTCTCATCAGTTATTACCCGGGCATAACCATGCACATCCCCGGCAGTTTCACCGGGAGCCGGCACCTGACGGATTTCATACTGGACATAATCCACGGTTTTTGGCAGGGTCATTGACCCGTCAAAACTTTGGAGCCGGACTACCATGGTCTGGAAATAATCATCATCGAAACGGTGGACTTTGAGCAAACGGGAAGAATCGCTTGTATCCGGTATGAGGAACCACTTTATATACGGAGAAATGTCTACCGATGCACGTTGCCATGGCACAAGGTTCGTAAATGTGTCAACTGCCATATTTGAATTGGTAATAACATATTTTCCTCTGAAGTTCTCAACGATAGCATCAGCGTTCGATTCGTTCCTGCTCAGGAAGAATGCGGCAGCACCATCCGGGCCTTCGAGATTGTCCTGAAACGGATTGGTAATGGGAATCCGGTGAGCGATGAAGGTGATCCAGTGACCGGCATCCCAGACCGCCATGACCCCATAGGATTCAGAAGGGTAGGAAAATCCCTGCATATCATACTGCCTGAAGTAATCAATTCCTGTCGGCGGTGAATTTTCCTGCAACCATTCCAGCGATTCAACCCAATCCGGAGAGATTTCATGGTAGGGAGTACTCATGCCAACCTGAATATCATCGTAAACCGAGATAGTAAAAAGACCGATTGTGAGAATTAAAATGGAAATTACGGCAAGGTTTTTCAGCGTATCTGTGTAATGGGCCGGATTCCTGTCCGGGCGTTTTGGTGTATTCTTTCTCTCTTTTTTTGGAACAGGTTTTTTTGATGGATTGCCTTCATCATCAGTCGGAGAAATCGTACTTTGGGAAAAACGGGAAAAGACTGTTTTCAGGTAATGTATGATCTTGTTTTCTTTCCAACCGGTTGGCTCAGCGATACAGATTGCCGCCAGCAGTACGACATTGACCGTAAAAAAATAAACAAATCGCTGGAACCGTATAGTAAGCAGGATCATGACCACAGACCAGACGAACAGGAAAACAGTCTCATTGTTTCTTTTCCGAATACCAGCATATACCAGGACAAGCAATCCTCCTGCCATCAGGATGAGAGCAAAAGAGAAATCTTCCCATGCGGCTGACAGGGTCCAGGGGAGTGTCTCGATCACGCCGACAGAATATGCAGAGAACCCAAATAGCAGTCCTGATGCCTGACTGGTTACTGATTGAAGGAGAGGAAAACTCTGGATTAAAAAAATACCAATGATGGTGAGAACGGCTAAACTTCCGAAGAACAGCCATTTTTTTCCACGGGATATCCTCGAAACGGAACAAAGCAGGACGGTTTCTCCGATAAGTGCAAGATTGACATATACAATGCCCATGGAGTACTGGGTAAGGGATACTCCTGGTTGCTTAATACCGAAAAGGAATAAAAAAATTGTTGAAATACCGAGCAGTCCGATATTCAGAATGAGCAGGTACCCGGATGTTTGCCCGGAAAAAAAATCCAGAACAATCTGGACAAACGTGTAGATGGCGATAACAACCAGGACGAGAAGGATCGTTGTCGATGAGAGAAGTCCAAGAAAATAGAGAATTCCGGTAAGAAGTGAAAGAAAAACCGGAAAAATAAGAGTTTTTTGGTTTTTCCAATCAACCGGGTGATTTTTCACATACGATAGGGTGGAGATATAGGAAAGGAAAAAGAGTGTACTGAAAAGGACTTCTGCACTATGGTGGTCAACCCATCCGTAGGACGAGAGGGAAAAATACTGGATTGATACAACAGAAACCAGACCCGCAGCGATAATCCCTGCTTTCCAGTTCCATACTGTCTTTCCCATCTGGAACATCACCGGGACCATGACTACTGCTATGAGGGGGGCAATCCATCCTGATGAAAAGATGATCCCGCTGTGTGTGGTTGCACCCGTAACCAGGCAGAAAGATGCGGCAATGAAAGGATACAACGGCCCCCAGTCAATGACCTTCCCATCAGGGAAAGCCGTCATGGGATCAAACCAGTTGTACAAGGGAAAATCCCTGACCATCACCTCTACCTGTCTCAAAGTATACCAGGAATCTGTGTCATAGATATACAAAAATCCGGGATCTTTGATAAAGAATGCCGGAATCATCCGGAGAACCAGGGCTAGCCCCATAAAAAAGAGAAGAATTGCAGCAATTGTGTATGCCGGATGTTTTCTAAAGAGGGATAAATCCATTATACCCTATTAATGAAGTAAAAATATAATAAACCTTCAAAACCCTTCTGCCATGGCAGGTACCGTATTATTGGTATACATACTACTGCTAAAACCTGCTCTCTTTTCCCGCACAGCAGAAGTTTTTCAAAAAGCCCCGTGAGGGATACTCATGGACGCTGGTCACTACAATTCTGCCGTTGCCTATCTCCTTTTCAATAATTACATCGGATAATTCTGCGAATCCCACCCGATCGCCGTCGTGGGATGGAAACGAGCCGTCACACTCAATGCACTGGGGGTTATAATCGTCGATGAGTGTCCCGGTGTCAGAACCCGAACTGCATTCAATCCGGCGCGGGTGACAGTCATGCCGGTATACGACCGTGAACGGGAGCCAGTCGTAAGCATCCGGTTTATCAGCGGCGGCTCCAAAGACAAGGAGATTTCCGCCATTCCCGACAAATGTTTTGATCCGTGATGAGGCGGCGCGGAGTGCCGGAAGAAGGTTTGAATATGCAGGGTTTGCAAAACCCGTGGGTATGATAAGACAATTGAAGGAGCCCCGGTAAAACGGGGCTGCGAGCATGTGCGGGGTGACAAGTTCGCAGGTAATACCACACTCTTCGATATACCGGTTGAAGTGCTGTTTTGTACCCCAGACAAACCCCGCACGACAACTCATCCCTTGATCACCCCAAGTGGTGAGAGGCGTGCAACGAGCCTGGACAGCCCCACCTCATGGACTACATTTACTACTTCATCACTGGACTTGTAGACCTCCGGGGCTTCATCGGCAATGGCGTTTTCGCTGTGTGCCCTGACAATAATATTTTCTTTTAAGAGATCGGCCACAATTTCCCTGCCGCTCTTCATCTTTTTTGCCTGTGTGCGGCTCATTATTCTCCCTGCACCATGGCAGGTGCTCCCAAACGTCCGTTCCATGGCAGTCTGGGTCCCGCGGAGGATATAGGAGGATGTGCCCATACTACCGGGGATGATCACGGGCTGGCCGATAGAAGAGAGATCGGAGGGAAGATCCACAGCCCCGGGTCCGAATGAACGGGTAGCACCTTTACGGTGGACGCAGACTTTCATGCGGTTACCGTCAACTATGTGCTCTTCAAACTTTGCAACATTGTGTGCCACATCGTACATGAGAGGCATCTCATCGTATTCGATCCTGAACATTTTTGCGAACACCTGCCGGGTAGTGTGGGTGATCATCTGCCGGTTTGCCCACGCATAATTTGCTGCGGCTGCCATTGCACCGAAATATGCCATCCCTTCCGGTGAGGTTATCGGGGCACAGGCAAGTTGCCGGTCGGGAATCGTAATATGATATTTTTTCGTTGCGCTTTCGAGTGTTTTTATGTGATCCGTGCATACCTGGTGCCCAAGCCCACGGGAACCACAATGGATCATGCAGCAGACCTGCCCGAGGGTAAGACCAAACGCCTTTGCAGCATCCGGGTTAAAAATTTCACGCACAACCTGGACTTCAAGGAAATGATTGCCGGATCCAAGTGTCCCGCCCTGGGGTATTCCACGTTGCTTTGCCTTATCAGAGACAGCACGACTGTCAGCAGTTTTCATGAATCCCCCCTCCTCACACCGCATGAGGTCGCGTTCAACCCCATAACCGGCCCGGACCGCCCACTGGGCACCTTGTGCCATCATGCCCTCAAGTGACCGAACAGAGACTTTTAGTGCACTTTTTGCGCCAACACCTGTCGGGACTGCCCGGAAGAGTTCCTCGATAAGATCACGGCGGCCGGACACGTCCTTATACGGTAATGGAGTTGTGAGTAACCGCACCCCGCAATTAATATCAAATCCGACTCCGCCTGGGGAGATTACGCCTTCATCAACCGAAAACGCGGCAACGCCCCCTATAGGGAACCCGTAACCCCAGTGGATGTCAGGCATCGCAAGCGAATGTTTCAGAATTCCGGGCAGTGTTGCCACATTTGCAAGCTGCTGGACAGCACCCGCTTCCAATGTCTTACCTAATGATTCAGAAAGGAAGATCCTGCCCGGCACCCGCATGCCGGCTACATATCCAACAGGGATCTCCCATTCATGCAATCCAACCCGGTTCACACCCTCCAACATCCTTCAGGCACCTCCGCCCAATGTCTTAAACATCAAATATGATGTCCAGCATATATCCATTCGCATCATGCGAGATTGAGAGCCCTGAGTAGGAGATACCTTTCACTTCAGAACCCCCGGAATGCCGCACAGGATCAAACGGCTCCCCGGTGAGCTCAGCAGTGAGCCGCGAACCGTTCATGGAGATGCGGGCGTCTGCAAAAACAAGCCCCTCCACTTCTGACACAAAAAGCACTTCGGAAAGGAAGTCTGCAAGGAGCGATTCATTGTCAGGGGATTCAACCGTGATCTCCCTTACTATGCCCCCACTCCGGGTTGCTCCGTACATCACCTGCATCAGGGCTTTGAAGGTTTCAGAAAAAAGTGCTTCAAGCGTGGGGGCACGTGCCCGTATCTTTACATCTGCTGTATGGGAGATCTCTTCAAAACTCATCCGTATTCATGTCCGACAAGATCATCATCTTCAAAAAACGGGACCATTTCCATCCGGATGCTGTGGAGGAACCGTGCCTGATGAACGGATACATAGATCATATGATTTCCTGCCCTGAGCAGGAGATCGGTTTTTTTGGGGGGTTTGACACGGGTTGGCAGAAGTATTGGCCCGCCGCATGATGTGCAGATGCGAAAATCGCAGTTCCGTTTATTGATATATTCGATCACTTCCGGGACAATGGCAACTTCGTTTATGCAGTCGCAGTCTTTGGTATGCATGATGCTTTATAACTAGGAAGGTAGCAGTAAAAATCGTTGTGGATCAAAAGCGGGTTTAACTGACCCCAACAATCCTGACCACGATGTCAAAGTATTTTTCTTTGAGCTCGTAGTTGTGTGCGCCGTCGGGATTTCGTTGTGCGCGGAGGATGCCAATACGGGAGGCAATGATGCCGACCATTGAAGCAATCGCATGAAATGTCACTGCGAAATGTGTCTGAAGTTCAGCAACGAGTTCCGCGACGGTGAGGGATTTTAGTCTCACAAAAAGTCTCAGCACTTCGCGGCGGATTCCAGTCCTGTCCCGGGAAAGGTATGACCGTAACCGACCCTCGACGATTCGCTTGATCTCTGATGGAGATCTCATACTTTTACTCTCAAAGGTCTCTGTATATATATTTTTTCATTTTATGCGATTATCAATCCCTAAACGGAAATCTCCCTGTTTTATGAAGGGACATAAATTTTCTGCGAACTTTACAGAAAAAAATATTTTGGCGGGATCTTTTACCGGGATGGGTGGATTGATGTGAAGGACATAATCTCTGGTAACTATTTAATCAATTGTAAACAGATGATTACGCTATGGGATTGATCAACTATAATATCGAAAAATATTCACCAAAACAATTGGTGATAATCCCTCTCGCAATTCTGGCAGTAGCTCTTATACTGATTGCTCTTAATATGGCGACCACTGGCATGCCGGTTACACCCGGTATCGATTTTTCCGGCGGTACTGCGGTAACGGTTATTACCACTGACACCAAGGAACAGATTACTTCATATTTTGCCGATTATCCACTCGTTGAAGTAAGTGATATGGGCAACGGAAAATTTTTGAAGTTTGGATTGATGGATGATGCAAAGTACAAGTCACTCACATCATTAATCAACCAGAAATATCCTGATGCACGGATTGATCAGATCGGGGAAACCTTCGGAAAATCCCTGCAATC
>JAPKXT010000085.1 GCA_026394695.1 Methanoregula sp. | reverse complement strand
CGGGAAGCTTCAACCAGCGACCATGCGTCCCGCTCGATCACCTCAGAAAGGGCGTGGAAGATGGCCTCCTCCATCGTGTTCCCGGATGCCAACCCATTGGTGTTGGTGCGGAAGAGCGGAAGAAAATTACGGGGTAGCGGGTGAAACACGGCATGTGCCGGGACAATGATGTCCCGATTATTGGCAATATCATACGCTTCCACCCATGGCATAAGCCGGTCAACATCTGCACCCTCGGGAGGATCAGGTCTTTTGGGTCAAGCACCCGCCCGTGGGCAAGCATCTCCTCGTAGGGTGCGAGGTGAGTCCTCCGGTCGTGCAGTTCCGAAGAGTACCGTTCGATACCTTCCATGATTGCCGATATCCGTGACTCTTCAACGGTCGCCCCTTTGCCGTTATACACGGTAATCGCCCCTGCTTCTGCGGTCGGGCGGATACAGGAGAAGACCGGTATGCCGATGCGGTCAAGGTTCGTGATATCCGCAACCCGCGTTATCCCGGCGGCAGGCACTTTGGGTTCGATCCGCCTGAGTGTCTCGTCAAGGGGGGCAGCACGCTGTGTTTCGAGGTTGTAGGTCTTTTTGCAGGATTTCAGCTGCATGAGGGTCACCGTATTATTTTTTGTACAAACACACTAGGTTGGCCGTAAATGAATTTGTGCGAACTTTTGTGTATCCTTTTCAGGTATACAAACATGCACGTTCATTTTGTTTATACATACTCATTTACCTCTAAAAAAATCCGGCAGTGGTTTGGTAATAAACGAAGAATGAACTTTTCCTCTTTCATAAATACTGACGATATAATAATCAGCCTTAAAAAGAATCCTATTTTAACGACCGGACTTTGTTCTGTTCATATTTTCTGATGTCTGGTGAAGGGACTGAATTGACACCTGAAGAGAAAGCACGGAAAAATATTGACCACCTGCTTGAGCTGGCCGGCTGGTGTGTGCAGGATCTGAAGGAATACGATCCTAATCGGTCGCTCGGTGTTGCTGTCCGTGAATTTCCTTTAAGTACCGGAGAAGCGGATTATGCTCTCTTTGTTGACCGGAAAGCAGTCGGTGTCATCGAGGCAAAACCGGAAGGTACTACTCTTGGGGGCGTTGACAGCCAATCCGGGAAATATGCCGAATCATTCCCCGAAAATTATCCCCATGTTCACCTGCCCCTGCCGTTCGTGTATGAAAGCACCGGTATCGAGACCCTCTTCCGGGATTTGCGGGATCCCTCGCCACGGTCACGGTGGATTTTTGCCTTCCACAAACCGGAAACCCTGCACGAGTGGATTCACCAGCAGGAGACCCTTCGGGCACGTCTCCATCATCTCCCGCCCCTTGTCACGACCGGTCTGCGGGACTGCCAGACTGAAGCTATTATCAGTCTTGAACGATCCTTTGCTGATGCCCACCCGCGAGCCCTGATCCAGATGGCAACTGGTTCCGGTAAGACGTTCACGGCCGTGAGTTTCATCTACCGGCTGATCCGGTATGGAGGTGCAAAACGGGTGCTCTTCCTGGTGGACCGGAACAATCTGGGACGCCAGGCCAACACGGAATTCCAGCAGTATATCACGCCGGATGATGGCCGGAAGTTCACTGAAATATATAATGTGCAGCACCTTACATCGAACGCGATTGATCCGGTCAACAAGGTGATCATCACCACCATACAGCGCCTGTTCTCTATGCTGAAAGGGGAGACAGAGTATGATCCGGAGAATGAGGAAGAGTCCCTGTATGATCATGCTCCCGTAGATGCCAAACCCAAGGAGGTCTCGTACAACCCACGGATACCTATCGAGGAGTTTGACTTTATTGTGACCGACGAGTGTCACCGGTCAATCTACGGCCTGTGGCGACAGGTGCTTGAGTACTTCGATGGTTTCCTTATTGGTCTTACAGCAACCCCTTCCAAGCAGACGCTGGGGTTCTTCAACCAGAACCTCGTGATGGAATATCTTCACGAGCGTGCCGTTGCTGACGGTGTGAATGTCGGCTATGATGTGTTCCGGATCAGGACCGAGATAACCGAGCACGGGAGTGTTGTGGAGCGGGGGTTCTATGTGGACAAGCGGGACAAGAACACCCGGCGCCAGCGGTGGGAACAGCTGGATGATGATCTTCCGTATTCCCCTGATCAGCTGGACCGGAGCGTTGTAGCCCCGGATCAGATCAGGACTGTGATCAGGACGTTTAAGGAATCCCTTCCGATCCTGTTTCCTGATCGTACGTGGGTGCCCAAGACACTTGTTTTCGCGAAGGACGATTCCCATGCTGAGGATATCACTCATATCTGCCGCGACGTGTTTTCGGAAGGGAATGAGTTCTGTAAGAAGATCACGTACCGGACAACGGGTGAGAAACCTGAGGATTTGATCCAGAGTTTCCGGAACTCTTCAAAACTGCGGATTGCGGTGACGGTGGATATGATAAGTACCGGAACAGATATCAAACCGTTAGAGTGTCTGCTCTTCATGCGGGACGTGAAGTCGAAGGTCTATTTCGAGCAGATGGTGGGCAGGGGGACACGCGTGATCTCCCAGACAGACCTGCAATCGGTTACTCCGGATGTTGATGCAAAGACACATTATGTTGTGGTGGACGCTGTCGGCGTCTGCGAGAGTATCAAGATCGAATCGAAACCCCTTGAACGCAAGCGGGGTGTCTCGTTTGAGAAGCTTGTCCAGTCCGTTGCCTTTGGTGTCCATGACGAGGACACCCTGACATCTCTTGCGGGCAGGCTTTCGCGCCTTGACCGGGAACTGGTCGAAAGCGATCGGAAGACGATACAATCCGCTGCGGGTGGGAAACCGCTCCGGCATATGATCAATGCCCTTCTCGATGCGGTGGATGGGGACCG
>JAPKXT010000022.1 GCA_026394695.1 Methanoregula sp. | reverse complement strand
CATGACATTCTCATCGGGAGTATGTATCAGAAAAATATTCCCACCGCAGGGAAGCTGGAAGCAAAAAAGGTTTGAGTGTTCTGTAAGGGGAAATCTCTGGACATCTGCAGAGAACTTTTCATCGGTTGTTTCCTTGAGTGTCTGCCCGGTTAAAAGAATACTTTTAAATGCATTTTGGGGGTCATTCCCGCGGTCCATCAGTTCCTGCACAAGGTGATTGGTATCGGCAAGGAATGAGAGTAAAAAATCCTCTTCTGATTCTCCGATAAGTTCACGTATCGCCTGGGCAAACCTTACATAAAAAACCGTTTCATCGAGGTGTTTTCCGGTTGTATCATATTCAAGGATTTCAAGGCGGTAGCGGGACTTCAGATGGTCTAACAGGTCGTCAACCACTGACGTCTGTTCCAGGTTCAGGCTGACTGTCAGGCGATCAGGATGTCTTCTTTTATCATCAAAATCGATGAATGCAATGTTTGCTCCGGCCGAGGTCGTATAGTTTAAGAAGTCATAGAGCGCACCGGGCGTGTGAGGGAGATACAGACAAAACTTTAAAAAATGTAACGGCTTTAACGAAGTCTGGAGGTACCCTATTTTCGCAAGGTTGCGGGTAATGTTCCCAAATGCTTCATCTGAAGCGGTCACTTCATAAAAGACTGTCGCCGGATCAATACGCCGGTCATACTGTATCCGGTTGATATTGCCTTTGTATTTTTTGAGGATCTCTGCTGCCCTGTGGAGTGATCCCGGAGCATCTGGCATATGAGCGATGAAAGAAAATCTTTTCAAATATATCCCCCGGATGTGCTTTTACCTTATGGTTGCGGGTTCCGATATAGATAACGGTAGAAACCAGATACTTTTTATTGGATTTTTCACGCTTAACAAAAGTTCATGGGAATATTCACTGGAAAAAATGCTGGGGGGATTTTTTAGAATGGTACTACTTCTTCGGTCCTGTTGACCATGCAAGGACGATGACTGCGGAAATAAGGAGTCCGGCAATTGTGGTGACCGGTGACAGGGGGAGTGCCGTAGTCGAGGATGCTACCGGTGTACCAGGTTGAGTACGTGAGGATGAGAAATTGGATGTCACGGTCACGTTTTCTGGTACTGATGGAGTCAGACGGGGATTTACGGGGGGCACAATGGTAAGAGTACTGGTAAGCGAATTTTTCAGGGACGGGTTGCTGACACGGACACCATAGCGTCCGGGTGGCATGTCACCATGGAACCCATAATTAAAGTAACCTGAACCGCTGACAGGAGAGATAAATGAATGCAGGATTGTACCGTTGGAATCGGTAACCTCAATATTCACGTAGGTTACGCCTTGTTCCGCAACACCGTTCAGTTGCACATAATCTCCGGGATTTATCGGATTCGGAAGTGTATCAACATAAAATTCGGGTTTTTTCAGAAGAATTGATGTTGTTGCAGTTTTTTCCGGATTTGACAGGTCCATCACCGTGATGGTATAGCGTGCAGTCACCAGTTTTTCTATTTCTGCAGTATTCGCACTGAACCATGTAAATCTCCATGAGCCATTTTCGGTCACAGGGACAGTATTTCCCGAGCCGGGGATTCCATTGAGATCATAGAGCGGAACCCCGTTTGGGGGAAGTCCGGGGCCGGTAATTTTTATAAAAGTGGTATTCCCGGAAGTATCTTTTCCATCAAAGGTTATGGAATCCCCGACATAATATCCCCCCGCACCACGATAGGAAATAGTCACTTTTCCCTCATCAGCAAGCACTGGCTGGATGATGAGGATCACGGAAATAAGCATTACAAAAGAACAATACCATTTATTTAAACGCAAAATATCCATTTCTAGCCTCTCGTTAAACAGCATTTCATTATTGAAGATAAATATTTTTGTTATCGCAGTACCGGTGGCAAAAAGATTCAACGGTAACAATTGAAAACCGGCCTCTGCTGGATCAGATATACTGGTCCCCGCATCGTTCAAAGGCATGTTTTTGGGGAAACAATTCATACCTGCGGTACCTCAACTGCCAGGCGAATTAAAATCAGATTTTTTATTGCACCTGGAATATTCCCCTCATTACAGATAATTTCTGTATCCATCGGCAGATCTTCCTGAATTTTAAAAAACGGTGAAGCAGACCAGATATTACGAAATTCTCATCTACTATGTGATTGCATCTTTTTATGAGAGACGCATGGAAAGTCACAGGGTACAGGATATGATGCGGCTGATGGCATCAAAGATCCGGGCAATCGCCAATAAAATTTCAGACGAAGATGTCAATAAATTCATAACCGAACTGCTCAATGCAAAGCGCATCTACGTCATGGGGGCTGGACGATCCGGACTCGTTGCAAAAGCATTTGCCATGAGACTTATGCATCTTGGGATGCATGCATTTGTTGTCGGTGAGACGATCACCCCGGCACTGGACACGGGAGACATCATGGTCATCTTCTCGGGATCGGGCCGGACCAAGACAATCGCCGATATCGCGGAAACAGCACAGGAGATTGGGGCAAAGATCTGCCTGATCACATCAAACGCGGATTCAAGAATCGGGAAGATTTCAGACTGTATTGTGATTATCGAGCACCAGCGCGACGACACAGGAGATGAAGCCGTTGAATTTGAGATCCGGCAGATGATGGGGGACCACAAGTCGTTCGCACCCTTGGGAACTCTCTTTGAAACGACGTCAATGATCTTTGCCGATGCCGTAATTTCACGGCTGATGGAGATCACCAAGACCGATGAAATTGCACTCAGGAACCGGCACACAAATATCGAATGAATGAGGAGGAGGACATGAAATTAAAATTTGCAGAGCGGGTACAGGGTATCGAAATATCCGGAATCAGGAAAATATTTGAAGCAGCCGGTGCGGATTCGATCAACATGGGACTCGGACAACCGGATTTTGATACACCGCAGCACATCAAGGATGCAGCAATTAAAGCGATTGCGGAGGGAAAAACCGGCTATACAAATAATACCGGGATCCCCGAACTCCGGCTTGCCATCTGTAAAAAATTCAAAAAAGAGAACGGGCTTTCCTATAATCCGGATCAACTGATCGTGACAGCCGGTGCAAGTGAGGCACTCCATATCGTAATGCAGGCGCTGGTTGGTGCCGGGGACCGTGTTCTCTGCCCGGACCCGGGATTTGTCTCCTATGCAGCACTTGCCACCCTTGCGGACGGGCGCCCGGTCAGCATGCCACTCACAAGGGACCTTCATATTGATGTAGAGAAGGCAAAAGGACTGATGGACGGGGCACGGATCATGGTCCTGAATTCACCGGGAAATCCGACAGGTGCAGTTGAAAATAAAGAATCCATCAAAGCACTGGTTGAATATGCAGATGATGCAGGTGTTACCGTTGTTTCCGACGAAGTCTATGAGCATTTCATCTACGGTAAAAAGCACTGGAGTGCAGCCCGGTTTGGTGAGAATGTAATTACCATCAATGCGACGAGCAAGACCTATGCGATGACCGGCTGGCGATTGGGATACCTTGCAGCTCCTCAGGAAATTGTGGAACAATGCGTTAAGGTTCACCAGTATTGCCAGGCATGCGCTACGTCGATTTCCCAGTATGCTGCTGTCGCAGCCTATGAAGGAGACCAGAGTCCGGTCAAAATGATGCGGGACGAATATCACGTTCGACGGGATCTCATCTGCAAACGACTTGCAGATATGGGATTTGCATTCCCGGTTCCTGAAGGCGCATTCTACGCGTTTGTACCAATGAAACCGGCGCTCACCCAAAAGATCATAGAGCATGGCATTATCGTTGTCCCCGGCACAGCGTTTGGCGTGAATGCCCCGGATTATACCCGGTTCAGTTATGCAACCTCCCGGGACAACATAAACCGGGCTCTTGACAGGATTCAAAAAGTAATGAGTGATTGATATGGTCAAAGAACTTTTAAAAAAATTATCCAATGCACATGGTGTATCGGGCAGTGAAAGTGGGGTATTTGCGGTTATAAAAAAGGAACTCAAAGGGTATGTCGACGAAATTCACGAAGACCCTATGGGCAACCTGATCGCAATAAAGCGTGGCAATAAATTTAAAGTTATGCTCGCTGCGCACATGGATGAGATCGGGCTTATGGTCAAGTATGTCGATGAAAAGGGTTTTATCCGTTTTGTCACTCTTGGGGGATGGTACGGTCCGACACTCTATAACCAGAGAGTTATCCTGCATGGGGCAAAAGGAAAGTACCTGGGTGTCATCGGCGGTAAACCTCCACACATGATGGATGATGAGGAACGCAAAAAAGGTGTTAAAGTCGATGATATGTTTATCGACATCGGCGCCAAGAATCGCGAAGAGGTTGAGTATCTCGGAATCGAAGTTGGAACGCCCGTGACCGTTGACCGTGAGTTTGCCGAACTTGCTTACAACCGGGTAACGGGAAAGGCATTTGATAACCGTGCGGGAGTTGCCATGCTCATAAAAACCTTAAAAGAGATGGACTCCCCTCTCACGGTCTTCGGTGTTTTTACCGTACAGGAAGAAGTCGGGCTGAAAGGTGCACGCACAAGTGCCTATACCCTTGATCCCGACTGTGCAATCGCAACTGATGTCACGATCCCTGGCGATCATCCGGGAATTGAGATGAAAGATGCCCCGGTGGAAATGGGCAAAGGTCCGGTTATCACCCTCGTGGACAGCAGTGGCCGCGGTCTCATCGCCAGCAGGAAAGTCGTGAAGTGGCTCAAGGATACAGCCGACACCCAGGGAATTCCGGTGCAGATGGAAGTCGGTAGTGGGGGAACTACGGATGCGACAGCAATCCACCTGACCAAAGGTGGAATCCCCAGTACGACAGTCAGCATTCCGTCACGGTATATTCACTCACCCGTAGAAGTTCTTGATACCGAAGATATTGAAGCCGGAGTAAAACTGCTGGTTGCAGCGCTCAGACAAAAACCCGCACTTTAAAACAAGTCTCTTTTTTATTTTTGCCGGATTGGGTTAATCCCGACAAGAGAATTTTAGAACAATAAAACGCCCCGGCCGGGACTCGAACCCGGGTCAAAAGATCCGCAATCTTCTAGGATGTCCACTACCCCACCGGGACTCAGGAGGTGTCTACTGCCTGCCTACTTAAATCGTTTTCATCGTTTATATAACTCACCGTTTTTTTAAAAAATCCTCTATTACGACAACAACAGGTTCGCACGGAATAAATTCAGGAGTTTGTTTATAGTAAAAAAGAAGTGAATAAAAAAAATGCGTTTACGCTTGAGTCCAGGTTGGAGTGGGGGTTGCAGTAGCGGTAAGGGCTCCTAAACTATCCCTGGGATTTGCCACAAAATAGGCGCAGTCTGTTGTCCTATTGAATTGCGTGGTATCATTGAAATTTCCCTCCGGTTTTACCCACACACTGGCAGTTGCAGTTATGTTATTACCGTAGAATTCAATCTGCATATCATCGCGGTTTACGATTTTAAGGGTCCGGTTCAGGTACTCATTATATCCCCTTGCTTTTCCAAATCCATCCTGGAGATAGATTTTGTCGGGAGTTACTTTACTCCTGACAGTCACTTCAAACCATGAAATAGGGCTATATTTATCAATCAAAATAATTTTATCCCCCTCTCCCGTAATTTTAGAAGTATATGAAGTGTAATAGGTGACATTTGACGGTATAACCGTATAATTGATATACATCGGGGGATACTGCAGGTTAAATGCAACCGCTGTTTTATTATAAGCAAAAGTATTCGTCATTTGATAAATACGGCAATAGTTATCCTGTTGGGCCGGTGTGGGGGGAACGGTCCTATACCCACTTGTCGGCGTGATGGTTACGAAGGGGGAAACCTCTGTAACATAGGGTGGTGTTGCTGTAGTCCCCGGGTTAAGCGGATTACCCCCGGTGTTGCTCCCTGTTTTTGATGTGGTTGCATTTTCTTTGGGGGGTGTAATACATCCGGATGCAACAACAATAAGGATAATTGATAGACAGCAAGCGATACGAATGACAAACTGTTTCATAAATCAATAGTACAGTTTTTCATAGTAATTAAGTATTTTTAGATACATTTACCGGTTCTTAAAAAACTCCGATGAGATCTACCGTTACATTCCTGACGAATGAAAATTGCGAATGACAATTTTCATACCAGACATCTATCAAATCTTAAAAAAACTACATGAAACTAATGAACCTCGCACCAAACCAATGAACATTTTTTACACCACCACCCGCAATCTTCTTTTGTGTGTTAGATCGCAGGTAGAGAGAGAGAAAAATTTCATGAGAACCAGAAATCATGTGAAACAAAAAAGAATGCGAGGGATGGGATTCGAACCCAAGAACTCCTGCGAGATCAGGCCCTGAACCTGACGCCGTTGACCTGGCTTGGCTACCCTCGCGCTTGTATAGATTATATATGAAATTACATAAAGATAGGGGGTTAGTTTCCCTTACCGGCATTGTTCCCATTCTGGGATTTCTTCATCTCCCGCTCACGGAGCTCGTTTCGCTTGATCTTTCCGGATACGGTCTTGGGGAGTGATTCCACGAACTCGATCGCCCGTGGGTATTTGTACGGTGCAGCACTCATTTGATTGTATTGTAACCTGCAGAATAAAAAAATCAATACCCGATTACCTTCAGGCCAGGGATTTTTTCAAAATGCTGGTCGCGGGTGATAATCTCCCCGTCATTGCAGAGAGCAATTGCAGCTATCACTTCATCGAAATCCCCGATGGGATTACCCTTTATGAATAAACCTGCCGCAATCCTGCCAAAGGCTTCGTATATGGTTTCGTCAACAGGCAGGAGGGTAAATAATTCCAGGATGGTCCTGACTTTGATCAGGTTATTGCTGTTCCCTGAAACATATGTCCCTTTGTATAACTCCATGGCAGTTATCGCGGTTGAGGAGAGAGCAATGCCCTGCTGTTCAAAATCTGCATACCGCTTTAGTGCGCCACTGTCTCTGCGCATCAGGTCAACAAGGAATGAAGTATCTGCAAGCGGCATCAGAACGTGACCTCACGCATCCTGCCTTTTCGCATCTCCCGGGATACCTTCTCAATATTATCGGCCAGATCAGTACAGTCCCCGAGTTCGGCAAGCACGTCCGATAATTTCCGCTTGACCGGGTAATATGTTACAATCACTTCAGAGAAACTTGTCTTTTCATCTTTCTTTAATGCCCTCAGCCGGTCGTACGCCTCTTCTGTTATGCTGATGGTTTTTGTGGCCATGATCAGTTCTGTGTATGTATGTGTATTTAATTATAATCGCGAGGGGGTTTTGCCAGATGCCTCATACACCCTGCTATCAGGAGAATGCACGCCATCACAATTATCGGGGCAAGCGTTGAGCGGCGGAGCGGGGTCATGGGGTTACCAATACCGTAAGAGATCTTCTTAAAAAACCAGATGAAAAATTTTTCACGAAATTTAAAAAAGTACCCTCACTTTTTGATGTTAACGGAAAAATGATGTTAACCGATAAAAAGTCAGTCAGGTCAGGCTACTATTCCATGAAACAAAAAAAATTAATGGAACAATTATCAGATAAAATGGTCCGGGGTTTTTTGGATTGTTCTTTTTTATAAAAAAACTTCGTGACCGATGGTTGTCTCATCTTTTCAAACCATTCAAAACCACTCCATAAAAAAACAATAGTGACGGGATCTCCACCGAGGGGACATAAAGATTGTCCATTAGTATTATGATTCAGAGAAAAGCATAGTATAGTGGATGGCTGAAAAAAAGTACGAATCATTAAAAATTGAGAATATCGTAGCATCCGGTGTGATTGCCAATTCCATTGATCTTGCTGATGTTTCAAGCAAGATAAAAAGCTGCGAACTCAATACGAAGCGATTTCCCGGCGCGGTCTACCGCATCGAGAACCCGAAGATTGCATCCCTTATTTTTTCATCAGGTAAGGTCGTACTCACCGGTATCCGGGACAAAAAGGCGCTTACTGACGGGCTGAGAATCATCATGAAATCTCTCAAAGAGGCCGGTGTTGATACCTACAAGGAACCTAAAGTGGCGATAACAAATATAGTCTGTTCCTACGATATCGGCAAATACATCAATCTCAACAAAGTGGTCATCACCCTGAACCTCGAAAATATCGAATATGAGCCGGAACAGTTCCCCGGGCTGGTATACCGTATCAAGGACCCCAAGATCGTCGCGCTTCTCTTCTCTTCGGGAAAGATCATCCTCACGGGTGGCAAGAACCTTGAAGATATCAAGAAGGGACTTGATTTCCTCGAGCAGAAACTCGAAAGTATAATGTAAAGGGTAAAAATCACCCGTTTTCCTTTTTTTACCTGGCTAGGACCAGTAGCGGTGAGTCTGGATAAAATTTCGTTCCGCTTTCATGATCTCGCGATAAAAGGCATCGCCATCAGTCAGGGTCGCGAGAATGCGGGACGTGTTCTCCACCCCGACACCACGGGCCGAAAGGGCAATCACTGCCTTTTTACCGCTGGACAGGACAATATTTGCATTTTTTAAGAGCCTCTGCTCGATCGCACGCTCACTTTGTGTTTTTTTGGGTTTTCGGATAGCCGCATAGAGCTCATCTTCATACGGCTTGAGTGCTGCAATAAGGCGTGCCCCGCATTTTGGGCACTGCGGGTGATCAGGTACGCGGGAGACAACCGTCCGGCTCTTCCAGTCCCGGCAGTGCATGCACACGAGCAGCACATCATCCTGGTCAAGCCGGCGTTTCAGCGTGGCAATTACTGCCTGATCTGCAGTGGGGGGAGGGATCTGGTCCCGGGATGAGAGCAATCCCCCGGCACCGATCATCGAATGGGGTCCCAGTGCAACACAAATCTCTCCCTGCCTGACCCGGCGGACAATTTCTGCTGCAGTCTCAATATCCATATATTCCGAGAGCAGTTCCCGGTACGCTTCCTGTTGCACAACCGTTCCTTCAAAATATTCCAGCAGGCGCTGGATACTGATCTTTTCATAGTCGGCATCCGGATCGATCGCCCCGAATTTCTTTGCGATCTGGACCAGTTTCCACTTAAAAAGAGCCGTACGTTTCAGGGCAAGCCGGAGTATTCCCGGCAGGTGTGCAGGGTCAAGGGAGAGCAGGAGATCCCGCACATCAGCAGCCCTGATCAATGAAGGCAGGCGCAGGAGCATGCGATATGCATCGAGTTCGAGCCCGACCGTTGTGCCATACCGTGCTGAAATGAGAATGGAGAGTACACGTCCCAGGGCTTCGTTTGTCTTGTGCCCGGCACAGACATTACAGACTACCCCGTCTTCGGTATTTTCCAGCGTAATGAGCTGATCGGTGGGGATAAGGGAACGGTTTTTGTCCATTTCGGTGAGGAAGTGCACGGCAAAGGTGATTCCATCCCGCTCCGTGGTATACGCTGAAATCTCACGCGTTCTCCGCAACTCTCCGACTTCGTGGGCGACAGTGAAGGGTACCGGGATCTGCTCGCCTTCCCACGAAGGGAGTTCTCCCTGAGCTTTCTTTGCAGGTTCTACCGTAAGTTTCCCGTCAGCAATCTCAATTACACGCCAGAGCTGCCCCTTGGTTATGAACACTACGCCGGTATGCACCCACCCGACAACAAACGATTCGTCAAGTGTTCCTACCGTCCTCCGGGAGACCATATCAAAGATCGGCACCTTTCGTTCATCGTGGATCATCGAAAGGTTCCCGGCAAGGTAACGCCGGGCACGTGCGGTCGTGACAATCCTGCTCCCGTCAATCCGGATTAACCGGTGCTCTTCCATCTGCCGGCAGACGTCATCAAGGAGCGGGCCGCCATTAGTAAAAATGCTCGTGCGGTTGAGAATTTCACGGATTTTTTCCCGTTCGATCTCCCCATACTCCACGGCGATGGCAGCCACCTGGTTGGCAAGCACATCCGCCGCATCCCTGTGGGGCACCACCAGTTCTATCTCGTTAGCCCGGGCCTTCTGTGCAATGACCAGCGATTCAAGCAGGTCATCAAAACCGGTTGCAAAAATTGTCCCCCGCGAGATCGTGTTCAGCTGGTGTCCGGCACGTCCTACACGCTGCACGAGCCGCGCGACTTCGCGGGGGGAGCCAAACTGGATCACATGGTCAACCCTGCCAATATCTATACCAAGTTCCATCGATGAGGTGCAGATAAGCGTCCGGATCTCACCGCATTTGAACCGTTCCTCCGCATCGATTCGCACCTCTTTTGAGAGTGAACCATGGTGCACTTCGACATCCCCGCGTTCGTAAAGGGCATGCCCCAGCGCTTCGGCAGTCACCCGGGTATTCACAAATACAAGGGTCGATCCTTCCCGCTGCAACGCTTTTGAAAGAATTGTAGTCTGCTTTGAGAAATCATCACCAACGTACTTAACGGTAATATCCAGTTGTTTTGCAACGGGAACCGAGACTACAGAGAACGGGCGTGCACCACAAAGAAAACGCGCAATATCCTCAGGATTTCCAACAGTCGCCGACAGGCCGATCCGCTGGAATTCACCGGCATAGACGTGAAGCCGCTCAAGCGCAACAGCGAGCTGGGCACCGCGTTTGCTACCGGCGAGTTCATGGATTTCATCGATGATCACAAACCTGACCTGCGCGAGGTGCTTCCGGAGCCGTTTTCCCATGAAAAGTGCCTGGAACGTCTCTGGTGTAGTAATCAGCAGATCGGGAGGGGACAGTGCCTGTTTACGGCGTTCACCCATTGGCGTGTCCCCGTGCCGCACACCAACCGACAAACCGAGCTCGCTGCACCACCATTGCATCCGTGCGAGGATATCACGGTTGAGCGAACGCAGGGGGGTAATGTAAAGCGCCTTAATACCTCCCCCGGCGGGCATTGACATGAGAGCATTAAAGACCGGAAACATCGCACTCTCGGTCTTTCCCGTACCGGTCGGTGCGATCAGGACGACGTGGTTTCCTGCAAGGATCAGCGGGATCGCCTGCTTCTGGGCATCGGACATCACGGAAAAACCGCGCTTTTTTATACATGCCTGGACCTTTGGGTCCATCACTTCAATCGGTTTCATCTGGTGCAGCGAACGCAAAAGGGCCGATGTACGTCCCGTCGGCAAGGATAATCTCTGCTTCCTCTTTTTTCATGAATCTTGATAAGGGCGAGAACGGGTTTTTGATGATCCGGAAGATATCATAGCCTGCAATTTCGTTAAAAGATGGCATGAACAGCACGCGGGTAGGAGTGCAATTTTCCGGATCCGTTCCCATCCCCAGCCTTTCCGTATCAAGACCGGCCCGCAGGTATGCAGGTGCCTGAAGGGCACACCCCACCTCGTCTTTCAGCGAGAACTGGGGATGGTGGTGCCCAATCACCATCAGGTGTCCTGCAAGGAGGGGGGATGGGTACATATGTCCATGAAGATACCCGACACCATCGAGAATAGCCCCGTCTTTTGGCTGGATCTCATGGTCAACGAGATATCGTTCGATACCAATGTCGTGGTTTCCGGGAAATACCTTCAGGGGAATGCGGCTGCGGATCGCATCGAGAATCCCCGGCAACTCATTAAACTCCTGCCGGGTAAGCGAGGGGATGCTATGCTTGATGTCCCCCAGCAGTATGAGCAGGTCCGGGTCCGCCGCATCGATAATCCTTAATAAGCGTTCGAGCCGGTCTGCACTCCGGCTCCGGAAATGCAGACCATGGGCAGCGAGATCGGCCTCAATCCCGAAATGGAGATCGGCAACGACCAGCAGTCGCTGTTCTCCTTCAATGACCAGTGCCGGGCCGTCACCAAAAAATTCCAGGTTCATAACGGTTTGACAAATCCCTTCCGGGGCTGGTAGCATTCGTCATCGATGATGAGCGATTCGATCGCACCAAGGACTGCTTCCTGCAGTACACCACGCATCGCAGCCATGGTAATGATCTCTTCTATGGCAATACCCTGAGGCCCGCTTTCCGCCGTTATAAGATCCAGCACCAGTGTCCGGACATCCGGCGGTGCGGGAGATTCAGATCCCGGGGGGCGAACAGTCTGAACTGCACTCTCGACCATCAGGGCCAGTTCCCGGAGCCGGGTTTTTGTTATTGAGTAATGGCGAACCGCAGCAAGGATACGCTCATCTGCACACCTGCCCTGTAGGGCAAGGTTCATCCGGTGAAGCCGTTCAAGGGTTGATTTTGCTGTAGCTAGCACCCACTGGTCACGCACCTGGCGATCCACTACACGGACGTTATCAGGGCGAACGGACAATACCTGTTCGCCTTTTTTGAGATACATCTGGGCCCGCCCGGTGACCGTAACAAAAGACGGCACGGGAAGTTTGCGGAATGTTTCAGCCAGGGCAGTATTCCGGCCGCCAATCACGAGATCAAATACTCCTGTTGGGTCAGCAATACGGGTGTACACCATGTCCCCTCGCTCTGCCACCTCGGTCAGTGCACCGGAAAGGAACATGAACCGGCACCACGCCCCGCCTTCGGTCACAACCCATGCGGGGTTCCCGGGCACATCATCCTGTACTGAGAGCGTAGAACTACCATATTCCCCGGCAAATACCCGTGCTGTCCCTTCCATAGTGGTGTACCAGAATTGGTCCGGTGATCGTATTCAAGATATAGTCAGCGGCATACCGGAGGTTCACCGCCCGGAACGCACCTCAAGCATCCCGGGTGGTTCCACCGTTGTTTTGGTTTATCGTCATGTCGTATGGGTCAAATATAATATCAGATTTCGTTCTTGATTTATCCCACTCCTGATGGGGTCGCTCGGCCACCTCATTTTGGTCCTCGCCGGGCAAGGCAGTTTTTTTTTAATCACGCACAGAAAACCTGCACTCGGATACGCCTGAGGGGGCGGCGACGTTCATCGTATTCGGGGATATGGGGGCTTCAGCTCCCATGTATGTAACCCACTCAATACATGCGTCACCCACTAAAAATCAGTGAAGATCTTTTTGTTACCTTTATCTCCTGCCCCGGTACAAAAGGCCACAGATAAGGGAGATGAGTGTCACGGCGACTGGTGCAGTAAACCATAGAAGGGGAGATTTTGCAGGGGTCGGGGGGACAGTGTCTGAACTCAGGTCCGGGAGCATAAGGCTCGTATCAAGAGCGTGTGCTTCTGCATATGCCGTTTTTGCTTCGTCAAGCCTGCCAAGGGACCGGAGTGCATTGCCCTTATTATACCAGGCAATAGAATGGACAGACGTCAGGTTCCCCTCAGTATTGAGTGCCACATCTGCGGCTGCATCAGCTTCTTCGAACCGACCGAGCATCACCAGGATCCCGGCCCTGTTGGTCTGGATGAGGGGAACCAGCGAGGTTACATTCATGGCAAGCGCCTGATCTGATATTTCGAGGGCTTCTGAATAGTTCCCGGCATTCGCCAGATCGACACTTTTTGAGTAGAGGGCCCCGGCAGAGTTGAGCTGATCAGAAGGATCGGCAGCCATTGCCGGCAGGATCAGGCAGGAACTGATAAGAACAACCATTAAAACTCTTTTAAAATTCATATGATTTCTCCGATGCTAAACTATTGGCGTTACATCCTATAAAAAAAGTGGATTAAAAAAATCCTTACCGCCTTTTCTGGATGACAACCAGACCCGCCACAACAATACCGAGCAGCGCAATCCATTCCGGCAGGGGAGAATAGGTGGTCTTTTTTGGTACGGGTAAAGAAGTAGGTATCGCAGTTACTGTCGCAGTTTTTGAAACCACAGGGGTGGTAACGGGCACCGTTGTCATGACCGGCTGCGCAGTTACCGGTGTAGCAACAGGTGTGTCCACTTGAACGAAAGTGACCGTTGCTGTTTGCGTAATCTTTCCTGCAGTATCCGTACTATTCCCGCTCCGGTATGTTTCCATCATATTGTTGAGATTCTGGCTTAGCGTAAACGTATAGGTCCCAAGGGGATAGAGGGGTTCTGCAACCTTATTCCGCGCGGTGCGGTTCCAGTCTTTCCCGTTTTTCCAGTAATAAGGAGATGCGGTGATAAAGGGATGGTTATCAAAGGGTAGAATCAGCGTTTTGGAATTGCTGGCACTTCCGGTATAGATGTTACCGATTCCCTCCACGAGAGGATTGGTCAATACTACCGTAAAAAACGAATCGGTTGGATTGATATCAGGACGATTTATTGCCTTGAACGCGGGAAACATGTTCGTATCGATCCGATAGGTGATATTTGTTGAGACCGGCACGGATTTCCCGGTTACATCCTGGTTATGGTCCAGGTCCCAGACGCTGATATCAATGTTCGGTTCAAGTACTTCAAAGACCACAAAACTGGGTTTTTTATCCTCGCAATACCACTTGCCCGGATAAGCAGTAAAAATCTCCGGGCTGATGTTATAGTGATATATTTTTTCCGACGCGGTGTCCGATGTGGTAATTATATTCACGAGGGTAATGTTTTTTGCCGGGAGCGCGCTGGTATCAGTGCCGTTTTTCCACCACGCGATGATATGACAGTCATTCAACGCTCTGGAAATATCCAGGTTACTCTCACCGATATAAACAGGAGCACCCGATGCTATCTGGGACAGACTGCCCGCCACCGATGCAGTACACATAAAAATGACGACAAGAGCGAGTACACAAACTTTTCCTTGCATGGAAAGTAATTTCAAAACCCTTATGATAAACATTATGACATTCTTAAAAAAGAGCGCTTGATTTTACCCAAGTGGTTTCTCAAGAGAAGAACCAGCCATATATCCGCTTCAGGAACTAAAGAGCAATAATAAGAAGAGACAAAGAAGAGAGGGGAACCATGGAAGAGGACCATACCATCTGGATTGAAAAATACCGGCCACAAAAACTCGATGATATCGTCGGGCAGGATGAAATTGTGGAGCGTTTGTCATCCTATGTCAGGAGCGGTAACCTCCCGCACCTCCTCTTCACGGGAAGCGCCGGTGTCGGCAAGACTACTGCTGCCGTAACCCTCGCACGGGAATTTTTTAAGGATACGTGGCAGATGAATTTCCGTGAACTGAACGCTTCTGATGAACGCGGGATCGATGTAGTGCGCAACCAGATCAAACAATTCGCCCGTACATCACCCCTTGACGATGCAAAATTTAAGATCCTCTTTTTGGATGAAGCCGATGCACTGACCACCGATGCACAGGCCGCGTTACGCCGGACCATGGAAAGTTATGCCCGGACCTGCCGCTTTATTCTTTCCTGTAACTACTCATCCAAGATTATTGACCCGATCCAGAGCAGGTGTGCAATTTACCGGTTTAAACCTCTGGGACCGGATGCGGTAAAAGAGGAGGTGCACAGGATCGCAGGTCGGGAAGGGCTCAGCATTACAAAGGAGGCAATGGATGCCATTGTCTATATTGCACAGGGGGATATGCGTAAGGCGATCAATGCACTGCAGGGTGCAGCGATCATCAGTACCACGATAGACGAAAAGATGGTATATGCAATAACTTCAACCGCCCGGCCGGATGAAATTGATGACCTCCTGAAGCGCTCCCTCGGGGGCGACTTTGATGGTGCTGAATCACTCCTTGCATATCTTCTCCATGAACGGGGGATTACACCCAACGAACTTATCAACCAGTGTTACCGTGCAATCGTGAAAATGGACCTGGACCGTGGACTTAAAGTTGAGTTGATCGACCACCTCGGTGAAACCGACTTCCGGCTATCCGAGGGGGCAAACAGTGACATCCAGATGGAGGCCATGATCGCCCGGTTCATACGCTCCTCAGAAAAAGTTCAGGTAAGGTAACGATATGGATAAAAACGAGGAACTGCACGATACCAACAGGACTGATGACTGGAGCAGGTTGTTAAAAAGCAAATATAAAAAAGAGATGGGGGAGATCTCCAGGGAATATCCCCACAAACGTTCCCTTAAGATTGATTACCGGGATGTCGAACGGTTTGGCAAGGTTGGTATTGCACTCGCTGATGAACTTCTGGCAAATCCCGGAAAAGTTCTCGAAGATGTTTGGGATGCGATAAAAAACGGCCAGCTGATCCGAATCAAGGATGGTAAAGAGCCAAAGGGCATCAATATCAGGTTTATCAACCTCCCGAAAAAAGTAGGCATCCGCAATATCAGGTCAGACCACATCAACACCTTTGTTTCCGTAGAAGGTATCCTGCGTAAGATCACGGAGGTAAGGCCGCGAATCATCGAAGCCGCTTTCAGATGTCCTGCAGGGCATTTCACCATAAAAAAACAGAAATACGGGAAATTCATCGAGCCCGAGGGATGTGCAACTGACGGGTGCACATTCAAGAAACTGGATCTGTTGCCCAAACGGTCAAAGTTCGTTGATTCACAGAAACTGCGGATACAGGAGTCTCCTGAGGGGCTTCGCGGGGGCGAACAGCCCCAGACACTGGATGTGGATGTTACCGATGATCTCTCCGGCATAGGGACACCGGGAGACCGTGTCATCATAAACGGGATTCTTCGTTCTATGCAGCGGGTCATAAAAGGGGAAAAGAGTACCGTTTTTGACATTTTTCTGGAATGCAACTCTTTGGAATTTGCTGAAAAAGAATACGAGGAAGTGGAAATCAACGAGAACGATGAGGATACGATCAGGACCCTGTCCACGGACCCGATGATCTACCGGAAGATTACCCATTCCATTGCCCCAACCATTTATGGCAGCGAAGATGTCAAGGAGGCGATCGCACTCCAGCTTTTCGGCGGGATCGCAAAGGAGATGCCGGACGGGAGCCACCTTCGCGGGGATATCCATGTGCTGCTTATCGGGGACCCGGGTATTGCCAAGAGTCAACTGCTCCGGTATGTCGTGAAACTTTCACCGCGGGCAATCTATACCAGCGGGCAGTCCTCAACCTCAGCCGGTTTAACCGCAACTGCAGTGAAAGATGAATTTGGT
>JAPKXT010000028.1 GCA_026394695.1 Methanoregula sp. | reverse complement strand
CAGATAAATAGGTAGATGGTGGTGTTTTCACATAAAAACCCAAGGGAGTGGGGATGGCTCATGTCAAACTGCCTTCCTGAAATATGCTACCGTGAGAATCCCAAAACCCCGGTGGATATGCACACCCGTTCCGATCTCGCCAACATCTGACTGGCCAGCTGGTCAAAAACATGTCATTGGTGCAGGTTCATTTTCAGATGGAGCGAATCAGGTAATTCTGGATACATTCGTCTAATCTCACCATTTTTTTTACACGACAACAGAGTTAGCTTAAAGTATTCATGGCTGGAATTGTTTTCATCAAGGTATTCACCCTATGGCAGCAATGAAGGTATTATCACCATTTATCGGTACGATTCTCATGGTGATGATTGCCCTGATGCTGGGAGCAATCCTCGGTACGTATGCATTCGAAATGACAGATAATCTCCATACGATACGGATAATTTCAACCAGTGTTGTACAATCGGGTCCTGATATCCTGATCACGTACCAGGGAGGAGTGGCTCAGGCTGACCTTTATTCAATCACGATTACTGCACCGAGTGGCTTATCTTTTTATACGGTAAGTCCGGCAGGTGCGTTATCCCAAACCGGTACGCCGGTAGCACCGGTTGTCGGCACTGTCATGGTGTTATCCGGTGCTGCAACTGAAAACCAGGATCACGTGGTGGTCATTGCCCATTTCACCGATGGCAGCAACCAGATACTATCAGATGTGTTCGTGTAAACTCACTCTTCGTTTTCCGGGAAACTTTTCTCTCGCCATCCTCTGGTAATAATCATCTCTTCCCCGATTCATGCGATACCGGAACCGGGAATGACGAACGCGACGGGCAGCTCGATCACGGACGGGAAAGATCATGGTGTAGTTACCGGTAGATTTACCCGGGGGAGAGTTCGCAGGTGCTTTCCGATAGGTTCGTGGAAGGATACAAAACGAGAGCATTCGACAGGAAGGAAACTGAGGGAACGGAAAACAGATTTTTTAGTTCCCTCAAAAAAAATTCATCCACGATACATAATAACACATACTATCAATGGCGGTTTGAAATTCCCTACGTACGACAAAAAAAATCCCCTTCTCCGCCAACTAGTTCAAATATGTGAAGGGACCAGGGTATCTTTGAACCTGCTCATCAATGGGGAGAACAAAAGAACGTACCGTATCAGATATTTTATCCTTTTTTATCTGAACGCTTTACTCTATGATAGGGATTAATAACGGTGATTGAAGGCACGCGTGCAAGATGCCGGTCCTCAGAATATATCTGAGAGAGCCCGTGCTCTTTCATCGTCGCAATGATCAGCGCGTCCCAAAAATGAATCTTGTGGAGTGACTGGATTTTTATTGCGTCCTCTATTGTTTTACCAGAATATCCGATCTTGATCCACCCGTCATAAGCAATTATCGTATGAATAAATGCCTGAACCGTGTCGGGTGGCACGGGATTGGCCACTTTTTCTGTCACGATGACAGCAAATTCAGCAAGATTCTGGACCGAAACTGCATACTGTATCTCCCCCTTCCAGCATTTCGCGAGCAGATCATGAGAGATTTGCCGCTTTTCCTGTTCCCGGGAATCGAATACATAGCCTAGAATATTGGTATCAATCAACGCTGGTGAGCCGTCCATGGAGATCCTCCCGTGTGCGGTAATGCCGGCCTCCCAGGTCGTACTCCTTTTCCATGAGTATAAGTGCGGTGCGGGAGATCTCTTCCTGCATTTTTTCCTTAACCCAGAGGTTCAGTGCCTCTGTTGTGGCTTCACCCAGTGCCCCTTTTCTTTTGCCGTGCACCCGTATTGCAACCTCACGGAATTTTCTCTCTATTTCATTGTCCACACTGATGGTGATGGTTCCCATAGCTATATGTATACTTTTAATTTATTTAAATAAATTGCTTATTTAAGTATAATAAAGATCAGGATTCAACCGTATTGTACGAGATCCGGTTATCATCCCTGACAAGGGAAACTACCGGTGTCCTGA
>JAPKXT010000119.1 GCA_026394695.1 Methanoregula sp. | reverse complement strand
AAAGATGCCCCCACTATCACGGATGGGGAAGGGTTCATTAAAGAATCAGAGTTCGCACGGCTCACGCTCCTTGAGGCAAGCCGCATCGACAATGGTATCCTGCTCCATTGGAACGTTAACAATCCAGAAAAGAAGAACTGAGTATGAACGAGAGTTCGCACGCGGAACCATCTTCAAAAGATTGGTAATTTTTTTTACCTTACGATAAACGCCGACGACCCCGAAGGGACGCCCCCGCGGCGGTTTAAGTGACTAAAAAAATGCTGAAACCTCCTTGCCCCGCCGTGCCTCGGAGAGGCCTTGAGGCGGGGGACTCTCGTAACTAATCGATTTTCATGATTCGGGTGTGAACTCTCGTTCGTGTGCGTTTCAACAGAGCCAAAAACCGCACACTTATAGCGCTCCCCGAACTGCGACAGAACCCTGAACAGATACGGCAGCACAATCCGGATGCAGCAGGATGATGAGAGATGACTGACAGTACCCCCTCCGGTATATGAGGGGTGAATAGTTCGCAATTTCCTTATTTTTTACCCAAATTCCTCAAAAAAACGGCAATACCAGTTGATCGGGCAGATCCCACACTTCGGTTTTTTCGCATCGCAGCATGCCCGCCCGTGGGCGATCAGGACATCGGTGAGGTCTCCCCACTGCTCCTGCGGGAACGCGGCCATCAGGTCCTGTTCGATCACGGTTACGTTATCGGTATCGGAAAACCCGATCCGCTGCGCGAGCCTACGGACATGCGTATCGACTGCAATTCCTTCGTTTCTCCTGAGCGCGTGATACAGCACAATGTTTGCGGTTTTCCTGCCGACTCCGGGAATCTTCAGGAGATCCTCCATGGTCTCTGGCAACCTGCCGTCAAATTCCGATAACAGGGCCTGTGAAGCGGCGATGATGTGTTTTGCCTTCGCATGAAAATAGCCCAGACTGTGGATGATCGTTTCCACATCTTCGGCCGTTGCCTTTGCGAGCGCTGCCGGTGTCGGGTAGGTAAAAAAAAGCGGGTCTTTTACTTTGAGTACTGCGCGGTCGGTGGTCTGTGCTGAGAGGATAGTGAGGATGAGCACTTCAAAGGCAGAGCCCTTTGAGAGCATAGCCGGAGAATCGCGGGCATCAGGATACCGGTTACAAAGAAGCGAATATATCTTTGCAGCGTCCTGTTTTTTCATGAAAAACATCCCGGCGATTGACAGGGCTGTTATAAGAAAATCCCCATGAGGGGATTTTTTTTAGTCCGGATGGGGTAGGGCGGATTCGAACCGCCGTCAAAGCGTCCCAAACGCTCTAGGATGGACCAGGCTACCCTACTACCCCGTGCCATCATACCTGTGTCGGGAACATAAAAATACGTAATGGTTCCCGGGCAATGCAAAGGACCCCTCAGAGGGGCAGGATTTTGTTCTTTTTCTCGCTTACGACGCTGCCGGTGAATTTACCGGTGAGTATCGCGCGGGAAAGGTTTTCAGGGTCATGCCCGTCAAGCACCACCAGCGGGATATGACTACGCTCGACAACGCGGGCGGCAACAATATCGAGTACCGTGTTGGAACCTGCAGTGAGCGCGGTCACGCCGACGATATCCAGCAGCTGTTTGGGTGAAAGCGTGTCGTAGCGCTTTGCCTTTTTGTCCTTTTTGGGATCAGCGGAATAAATTCCATCGACCGAGGTTACGTTGATAAAAACTGATGCGCTGACGCGTTCAGCAAGGACCGCGGCAACTGCATCTGTTGTCTGGCCGGGAGTGATTCCCCCCATGATAACGATCTTTTTGGCTTCGGCAAACTTTTTGGCTTCAGCATGACTCTCGGCAACTTTCGGGTAGGCGGCATCCCCCAGCGCGGCGATGAGCAGGTTTGCGTTCAGTCTTGTAATCAGGATACCGATCTCATCGGAAGTTCCCTCGTCGATACCGAGCGTGCGGGCAGCGGTGATGTATCTCCGGGCTTCCCCTCCGCCGCCGACTACAACGAACAGCCGGTGGTGTGCAGCAATCTCCTCAAGGACCGGGACATATTCCCGTATTTTGTTCTTTTCCAGTGATGGGATCAGGATTGAGCCGCCAAGGGAGATGACAACGGTCTTCATTGCACTAGTTTTTGTGCCGGATGCTCATATAGAGTTGTTGAATATGCTGTGCTGTCCTGTCTGTAAAAGCCGCGATATCTTTCCGGTTGCCGGAGGGTACATGGGCCAGGTGTATCTCTGCAAGAGTTGCAGGTACCGCGGGTCATTTGTTATTGAAGCCGATGAAGCAGATATGGGGTCACCGGAAGATAAAGAACTATAACGATTGCCGTGCCCCGGTTCGTTTGAGGATTCATGCACGAAGCGCGCCAATACACAAAGACTGAAAATAACGCGGTGAAGTGCTCGCTCTGCAACCACCGTTGCGCCATAAAAGAAGGCAGCCACGGGATCTGCGGTGTGCGACTCAACGAGAACGGTACGCTGTATGCTGCCACGTACGGGAAGATCAGTGCTGAAGCCGTTGACCCGATCGAGAAGAAACCCCTCTTCCACTACCTGCCCGGCACCCTTTCGTACTCGCTGGGCAGCATCGGTTGCAACTTCCATTGCCAGCATTGCCAGAACTGGCACATCTCGCGGGCGACGTTTGACAATGCGCACCTGCGTCCGCTTTCACCGGAAGCCGGGGTTGAGCGGGCCATTGCCAGCGGGAGTGCGAGTATTGCGTGGACATACAATGAACCGACCATCTGGCATGAGTATGCGTTTGACATGGGGGTGCTTGCCCGGACAAAAGGTCTTGGGACGATCTACGTGACAAACGGGTATATCACTGAGGAGGCACTGCGCGAACTTGCCCCTATGCTCGGGGCATTCCGGGTGGATATCAAGGCATTCACGGACGATTTTTACAAAAAGGTCTGCGGTGCAAAGCTCCAGCCGGTCCTCGATTCCGCTGCGCTTGCCCGGGAACTTGGCATGCACATTGAAACTGTTACGCTCGTCATTCCCGGGCTCAATGACAGCCGGGAGGAGATGGAAGGGCTGATCCGCTGGGTGATTGAGTATCTCGGCCCGGCAACCCCGATGCATTTCTCGGCGTTCCACCCGGATTACAAGATGACCGACCGGGGAGCCACACCCGTTGCCACCCTTGAGAAGATCTACACGATGGCAAAAGAGCTTGGGCTCCGGTTCCCGTATCTTGGCAACGTATACAACAACCCGTACGAGAACACGTATTGCCCGGCCTGCGGTGCAACCCTCATTGAGCGGCAGGGTTTTTCCAGCCGGTTCGTTTCTCTTGAAGGACAACAGTGCAAAAAGTGCGGGGAGAAGATCGAGATTATGCGCCATGTCTCCTGAACCGCGATTCATTACCGACCGGATGCTGGGAACACTCACCCGTTACCTCCGGTTCATGGGCTACAACACAATAAGTGCGAACAGTGGTTTTAAGGAAGGCAATGCAAAAGAGGATACCCTGCTGCTTGCCTGTGCAGAGCAGGAAGACCGTATCCTGCTCACCCGGGACACCGAGCTTGCGCGGCGTGGGAAGGAGCGGGCTGTGCTTGTCAGGTCTGAGGATGTGATGGAGCAGGTGCAGCAGCTTGTCGATCGCGGGTTGATTGTCCGGAGACTCGTGATGGACCGCTGCTCGCTGTGCAACACAGTGCTGAGAGAGGCGACGGTCCCAGAGATTACCAGTGCTGAGTATGCCCCCCAGGATAAAAACGGGCTTAACTTCTGGTGGTGCGGGGAGTGCAGTAAACTCTACTGGAACGGTTCTCACGGGAAGCATATTTCACACAGAATTGAGCACGAGCTGAAGGAAAAAGAGGATTAAACGGCTGTCAAATGACTAAAAGTTTCAGGTGAAACGTCTCTCAAACACTAAAAATGAACCCTGATATATTCCCCTCATGCCAGTGTCAAACGGCACGGTCAGAATGTTTGCCCCTGATCATCAAACACTATATCCATTAACAACAGATCTGTTCTTATGGCAGTCCACCCCATCGAGGAGCGGTACGGCACAACGGAGATGCGTGCCGTATGGAGTGAGAAGTACCGGTTTGCCTGTGTGGTTGCAGCCGAAGTGGCACTTGCAAAAGCTGAAGTGGCACACGGTATGATCCCGGCCGAGGCAGCAGCCGGGATTGAAGAGCATGCACCGGAGGCATCCCTGGAACGGGCAAAGGCAATCGAACTCGAGATCAGCCACGATATGATGGCGATTGTGAAAGCCATCTCGGAAGTCTGCGGGGATTCCGGACGATGGGTCCATTATGGTGCAACAAGTAACGACATCCTCGATACCGCAACCGGGCTGCAGCTCCGGCAGGCACTCACCCTGATCGATGAGAAACTGCGTCTTCTCCTCAGGGTGCTCCTGAAACGATCGGAAGAGACAAAATCACTCGTCTGCATTGGCAGGACCCACGGGCAGCACGGTGTGCCGACCACGTTCGGTCTGCGGTTTGCGATCTGGGCAAGCGAGGTCGGGCGGCACATCGAACGTCTCGAACAACTCCGTCCCCGGCTTGTCGTCGGGCAGATGACCGGTGCCGTGGGCACGCAGGCAGCGCTCGGGCCAAAGGCAATGGAGATCCAGGCTACCATGATGGAGGTGCTGGCGATCGGGTCGGTGGACGTCTCCAACCAGGTGATCTCCCGCGACCGGTATGCAGAATATTTCATGTTCTGTGCAAACGTCGCAACTACGCTCGACAAGATCGGGATCGAGATCCGCTCGCTCCAGCGGACCGAGATTGGTGAGGTGGAAGAAGCCTTCGGGGCAAACCAGGTGGGCTCCTCCACCATGCCGCACAAGCGCAACCCAATCAAGTCAGAGCAGGTCTGCGGCCTTGCCCGTATCGTGCGGTCCGCGGTTGAACCGGCGCTCCAGAACAATACTCTCTGGGACGAACGCGACCTGACAAACTCTTCCTGCGAACGCGTGTTGTTCCCCGAGGCATCCATCCTCACCGATCACTGTATCCGGGTGATGACAACCGTGCTTGAAGGACTGGTGATCAACCGTGCCGCAATCCGGCGTAACCTTACCCTCCTCCATGGTATCAACATGGCAGAGTCCGTCATGATCGAACTCACAAAAAAGGGCATGAACCGGCAGGATTCGCACGAGCGGGTCCGGATCGCAAGCATGCAGGCACTGGTCGAGGAACGCTCCCTTGCCGATGTGCTGGGAATGGATCCTGAAGTACAGCGCTACTGCTCCAAAACCGATATTGCCGCACTCCTCAACCCGGATTCCTACACCGGTACCTCGGTCCGGCAGGTAGAACGGGTCATAGGAAAACTCTCGCCGCTGTGCACCTGATAAAAAATCTTTTTTGTGACCTTTCTTTAGGTTGATTTTCCGGTTGAACAGGTATATTATCCGGCTCTTTGCTGTTTTTTAATGGGTATCACACATATTTTAGAGGTTTACCTAGATGGGGGCCGATCCCCCCATACCAATGATACGATAAACGCTGTCTCCCCCGACGAGGAGTCACCTCGACCCCATCAGGGGGATACTTCATAAGGAACTACTCTGAAAATGTAATCTGAAAGTAGACATGGAGCGGCACATAGAGTTCTCAGGATACTCCTTATCGCATACAGATCTTGTCCGTTTCGTGGTCATCACGTCCCTCACCCTTTCCTGTATTATCATCACCGGTTTTTCGCTGTACAACCGGGGTGAAACCATCTTTACCCAGATCTTCTATTTCCCCTTACTCTATACCGCATATTTCTATCCAAAAAAGGGACTCTACCTTGCCTGTACCTGTGCGATCATATACGAGAGCCTTGCTTACACCTTCATGGTACCCGGTACCAGCGGAATAATCTTTATTACGGGACAAGCGCTCCTGTTCATCGGTATCACCGCACTGGTTGCTTATTTTGCCGAAAAGGTGAATACCAGCGAGGCACGCTTCCGCAGCATATTCGAAAACTCTCTTTTGGGAATTGTTCTCTTTGACCAGAATACCTTTGAAATCCGGCTCACCAACTCCTATTTTGAGACCATGTTGGGATACACAGGAGAAGATCTCTCGCATATGACATTTTCAGAGCTCTTCTCTTCCCGGGAAGACCAGGAGAGATTCTTTGAGAACCTGGGATCCAGCCAGAAGATAACACATTTTGAGACCTGTTTTGTTACTAAAAACAATAAACTCACCTGGGTGAACCTTTCATGGAGCCGGATCCTCGGGAACCTTGTCAGCTGCTCGATCATGGATATGAATAAATACAAACTCGCCGAGCAGGATGCTGAAGAAAACTATGCCCAGTTCAGGCAGCTGACTGATGGATCTCCCACGAGCATCATGATCATACGAAACCAGAGGATCGTGTACGTGAACCCATCCTTTTTGGCATTCTCCGGCTACGAACCTGATGAGCTGCTGGACAAAGAAACGACTCCTCTTATACACCCGGATGACCAGTGTGACTTCCTGAACACCTGCCATCTGGCAGAGACCCGGTCGCCACTCCCTGAAAGGACCGACTTTAAAATTCTTACAAAATCCGGTAATACCCATCTGGTGAAACTGTTTTTTACCCGGATACTGCAGAAAGGGATTCCCTCTGTCCTCATCAATCTTATAGACATCACTGAGCAGGATATCTTAAAAGAACGGATCGCCCAGGACAACGAACGGCGGCATAGTATCATCAGTTCGGTTGCCCACGAGCTGCGTACACCCCTGCAACCGATCATGGGATATATCGAAATGCTCACCCAGGATCCCGAATCCTTCGGGATCACTGAAGAGACCCGGCTCATTTTAGACCGCTGCTCCAGGAGTGTTGACCGTGAGCGCCAGATCATCAACCAGATGCTCGAGCTCTCCTTACTCGATACCGGAAAAATTTCCCTGAAGTACTCGGTATTCTCTGTTCCGGACCTGCTCAAAAAGATCATCGATAACGGCAGATATTGGGAAAACGCAGAGATT
>JAPKXT010000159.1 GCA_026394695.1 Methanoregula sp. | reverse complement strand
GATCGCAAAAAAAGATCAGTTTATCCCCAACATCGAGCTGAAATTTCTCAAGGATGATATCGACCGGACTGTCCTTCGTGATCGGGTTGAAGTGAACCTTTCCGGGGTCAGGGTGTATATTTCGCCAATCGATATCCAGATCGCCTATAAGATGTATCTTGGCTCACAAAAGGATATCGAGGATGCGCTCTATCTCTGGGAAATATTCAAAGATGACCTCAATCATGAACACGTGAAAAAATGGATGAAGACCTTTGGAGTACGGGGGGATGAGTATGGAATTGTTGTTTGACCGGGAGGCAAATGCAAAGGAGCGTCTCGCATTTGTCCGGACCTATGCAGCGTGGGTGAAACGGACGCCCAATGCCGAGTGGAGCCGGCAGCAGGCCGTGTTGATCGACAGTTTTTTTACTAACGCCCGGAACATGCCACTCTCGTCCCGGGATTACCTGGAGCGGGTGGCCGGAAGGAAAAAAATTTCCCGGCAGGACACGAGTCATACTGCCCTTGAATCGTTCGAATCCAGATCCGGTCCCCCGCACTGATCAACCGCTCGTCCACATCCGCCCTCACGACAGGTGGCAGATTTCCCCATTTGACGTGCTGATCTCCCATGATCACAAAAACTCCCGATACCTCCTGTAAATCGATCCGCTCAAGAATGGAATGAACATCCGGGCGGATCAGGTTGCAGACCACCGTGGCCCATGCTTCGGAAAGGGCAACATTGCAGGAGAAGATCGTAACCGCATTGGCCATGCCAAAGGAAATGGAAAGGCAGACTATCACCGATGAGGTGCCGATGCCAGGGACTGAATCCTGCGGGGGCACACCACCACGGGCGTGTGAATTGAACTCCGGATTATGCGCTTTCAGCGAACTACTTGCCTTGGTTTTAATCAATTTATGCCAAAAAACAAGGATTGAAAACGACTCCGTTACAGGCAAGTAATCAGGGTAAACCCCTTCGACCGCACCATCAAAGAAAAACAGGATTGAAATATTTTGAATTATAACCGACCGTACTTTTTATGAGCACGCTCGATGGTATCGAGATAAAAAATGAAAACGATATCATTTTCAATACGATACAGTGCGGTGTAACTGTGGCTGATATGTAAACGATAAATGGGTTTTTTGCCCCGACAGGTGAACTTTTCTTTATCGCCACCTTTCCCGGGATAGGGATCCGTTTTAAGGAGAGACAGTTTAGTCCTTACGATGTGCTGAGTTTTCGTGGGAAGGCTCTCAAGAAATGCCAGGGGCTCATCCTCAATTTTGATGATGAATATCACTATTCAAGCTCCACAAAGTGGCCATCCCGCATTTTACGATCAGCATCCTCAAATAACCGGCGACGCTTCTCCCTGGCGACCATATCTGAGAGGACCTGATCAAAGGTCTGGCCGGGCTTACGGAGTTCGTAAAGTTCCTCCCACGTGCTGGGACGAACCGGGATTCTCTTTGTTGAGCATTCCTGAACAGACATAGATATCCTTTAAGTGCTGTAAATATTTACTTATTTGCAATAATTCCCTAATTCCTTAAAACAATCATTTCTTCGAATGCAATATCAACGAGAACAAGGATTGAAACCCAGAAAACCAGCACAAAACCAGAAGTCTGTCGATCTTCGAGCGCCCGATCCACAAAGAACAAGGACGGATAGTGTAATTCCCGACAGAGCCGGATTATATCCGGTCCCCCGCACTGATCAGCTGCTCATCGACATGCGCAGAAACCAGTGGCGGGAGATGCCCCCAGTTCACTACGGATTCTCCCATGATCGCAAAAACCCCGACGACTTCATCAGGATTCAGCCGGTCGAGAACAGTCTGATTATCCGGGCGGATCTGGTTGCACACCGAAGTTGCCCATGCATCGGCAAGCGCGACATCGTAAGAGAAGATAGTGACCGCATCGGCTATGCCAAAGGAGATGGAAGGCCCGACCGTTGCCGATGATGTACAGATGCCCAGAATTTTTTCCTGTGGCGGGACGATAAATGCGATCCGGTTGGAGAGGACAGCTTCACCTGCATGAACTCCCACCCGGATTGAGCGATCACTCGTCAGGGCAATATCGCCGCCGTTATCTATCACGCCAGATACGGCACCGGCATCCACCATCGCCTCAACCCCTGCCCATGCAATTGCACCTGCCACTGCCGCCATGGGGCCGACACCGGCTGTTCGCGTTGCATTGGCCATCCTGACAATAATCAGCTCTTCAGAATCCGGCGTATAGGGATCAAACGTTGAGAGAAAAAAAGGATCGCGGGCGATATATGCCTCCAGCACCTGCCGCGCCTCGAGCATCCCACACTTTGCAGCGGCAATATGTTCCGGTTCATCGGCAAGGATTGTAGCGATCGTCTCCCGGAACCTGAAGGGTTCACGAATCATATCGGAAGCGTAAGCGCCTGCTGTGGACATGCTTCAATACATTTGCCGCAGATCACACATTTTTCTTCTGCCAGCTGCAGTTTCCAGTGACTGTCCAGCGAGAAGACTTCACGGGGACAGATACTGACGCATGCCCCGCAATCGATACATTCACTCTCGTTTACACTGATCCCATGTTCAAGGGTATGAACGTTAGCACCGAGGTTGATCATCGTATTCCTGACGAGCTCGCACTGGTCGTCCGGCACATCGATAAGCGCCTCACCTTCCGATGAATCAATGATCGCCCGTTCAACATTGATCAGGACACCCGTGTCGCGTACTACCTGTGCAATAATCGGTTTGCTCCCTTTTTTCCGGGAAAATGTAACCAGCAGTTTCATTTCAGCCACCTCCCCCCAAACAGTTTCCCCAGGTCCATTGCCGTGAGCAGAGCAATCACATGGTTTTCGCCATCGACTACCGGCAGCGCGCTGATATTATTTTTCTCGAGTTTCTGCACAGCAATATCCACTGCTTCATCCGGTGTAGTCGTGATGACCTTCGTTCTCATGATATCTTTGACAAGGTGGGCTTTTCCGGGGTTTGCCACAGCTTTTGATATGTCAAAGGTTGTGACAATGCCAACTAAGATGTTGTCACTGTTGATGACCGGCAGGTGGTTGGTATCGCCTTTTAAGAGTTTCTTTGCCGCTGTCCTGATCTCTTCATCTTCCCCGATGCTGACAACCTGCCTGTCCATGATATCCAGCACCCGCGGACCTTTTGTGCTCTCGTGCATGGATTTCACCGGCTTTTTCGAATCTATCAGGCGGGTGGGAAGTGCAAGCTGCATAGCCCCGCTCTCGACCCGGCGTTTCAGCTCCATGGCAACTTCACGGGCCTTGCGGAAACTGGAGAGGGATGAAGTGCGGATCTCTTCGCCATTCAACTCGATTGCCCCGCTCCGCAACTCAGCATACGACACTTTCCTCAGCATTGGACGACTCCGGCTCGGCACGCCATAATCGAGGAGATCTACAAAAATATCCTCATCACGAACCGCAGTCGCACGCACCACATCAATATCGAGCACCGGCAGCGGTATGCCAAGCCCGACATACAGCGTAACCCCGTACCCGGTCATGGTCGCTGCGCGGAGATAGTCCGGTGACATCTCTTTTAAGTCCCCGGTGACCATCAGCGTGCCAAATCCTCCGGCAGGCGAGTGCTGGGTTCCCTCACCAATAACCATTCCCTGGGCTCCGCATAAAAAGATCGGAACACCGCTGCCAATAAGGCGGAGTTTTGGATCATTGGAGATCGGGTTCAATACTCCTGCACCGGAGAAGGACACGTTGCCGCAATTGGGCAGCAGCACTCCCATGTAGGTATGCAAAATGTGCTCCGTAGAATTAGTAGCAGCATTATACCGCTGGTACGCATTGCGTGGGTTGCACATGATGGCCTGGTTGAGATTCTCCAGCAGAAGATCCGTAGTGATCGTACGGCGCGGGTAGCAGTCAGTCCCCCGGGAACTTGCACGGAGTTCAACGGATTTTCCTGACACAAGATCCTCAATCACGTGCGCTCCGCCATACTGCTCCTCCCGTGTATCGGACTGCTGGGTCGCGCCGATGTAGGTATCTACTGCCGCAAGTCCCCCGTATGCCTCGACATTGTTTAACCAGATCCGTTCCATCCGGATGGGAGGTTCGGCATGCCCGAAATTGAGGAACGCTCCGGAGGAGCACATGGCCCCGAATGTTCCGGTGGTAACCACGTCAACTTCTTTGAGCGCCCCCTCCTCACCCAGCTCGGCAACGATCGCGGGCATCTCCTCAGCAGTGACGACACGTGCAGTGCCATCACGGATCCGCTCGTTGATCTGATCAATGGTCTTGTGCATGCCCAGAAATACGCTTTTATGTATATTTAAATTAATTGTTATTACCTTTGGTAATATATGCTATTTTAACCCGTGACGACGATACTTGTTCATGCATGTGCGTGCCTTCATTGAAGAGATGGAGCGGCTTGCTCCTCCTGACCTTGCCGAGGATTTTGATGCAGAAAAGATTGGGCTCATAGTGGAAGGCAGCACAGAGATTGTGCGGGTATTCTGTGCACTGGATGCAACCCCCTATGTGGTACAACGGGCTGTGGAGATGTCTGCAGACATGCTTGTAGTCCAGCTCACCGACATGACACCCATGTCGCTTGGCTGTATCGGTACCTGCGCCATTTCACCTGCTGAAATCTCTCATCGTCTCGGGGGAAATATCCGTCTCTGGGGAAAAATAAAAAAAATCCGGCGGCTGGCCCTTGTTGCCGGGAGTGGCTTTGACCCTGAATTCCTTGAAGAGGCAAAACTGCTGGGTGCCGATGCCTTCCTCTCTGCCGAGATGAAACATTCCGTTGCACGCTCATCGCCGCTTCCCTGTCTTGAAGCAACGCATTACGCGCTTGAAGCCCCGGCAATGCAGCGCCTCGCCACCCGGATGGGCTGGCAGTACATCGACGATCCTCCTCTCCAGAAGATAATCCCATGAGTGATCTCTGGCAGCAACTGGCAGAAAAAAAAGTTCTTGATGCATCCCTTCGTCTCGAGATCGAAGAGACATTCGGAGACCGGGGAGAAAAAGCCATTGCTGCACTTGATTCCGGCAGGATAAAAAAATACCTGGATTTTTTTGTCGTGCAGGGCAGGACTGCTGAATATATCGTGGAAGATGATTTCTGTACCTGCAGTGATTTCATGTTCCGGGGCCGGACCTGCTGGCACCTGCTAGCAGTCAGGATTGCTCAGGAAACAAACACGTTCCGGCACATTGACTCCTGGGAATATTTTAAGACGCAGGGGCTGACACGCAAGGTCTGTAAAAGTTGCGGTTCAGCGTTCTGGACACGTGACAACACGCGTGAAATCTGCGGGGACGCTCCCTGCGAACCCTATAATTTCATCGGTAACCCGGTCTTTAAAACCCATACCCTTGACAGCATGCGTGAAGCCTACCTCTCTTTTTTTGAAAAACATGGTCATACAAGAGTAGAGCGGTACCCTGTCGTCGCACGCTGGCGGGATGATATCTACCTTACCATTGCCTCAATTGCCGATTTCCAGCCGTTTGTTACCGGGGGTATCGTACCGCCGCCGGCAAACCCTCTCACTATATCCCAGCCGTGCATCCGGCTCAATGATCTTGATTCCGTGGGCAGGTCAGGGCGGCACCTGACAACCTTTGAGATGATGGCACACCATGCCTTCAACTCCCCTTCAGAAGAGATCTACTGGAAAGACCGGACGGTTGAGCTCTGCGATCAGTTCATCGCATCTATTGGCGGGGATATCAACAAAGTCACGTATAAGGAACACCCGTGGATTGGCGGCGGTAATGCCGGGCCGAGCGTTGAGGTGCTGATAGGCGGTCTTGAAATTGCAACACTCGTCTTCATGAGTCTCGGTCGGGAGAAAACCTCAGGCGCGGGAATTGAGCTGAATGGCGAGATGTACTACCCGATGAAACTCCGGATTGTCGATACCGGTTACGGGCTTGAACGACTCGTCTGGGCTTCCAAAGGATCCCCCACCATCTATGACGCGGTCTTCCCCGAGATGGTCAGCAGGGTCATGAGTGCTGCCGGGCTTTTGCACATGCTGGACAACAAGGATTACACCAAGATCCTTTCCTTAAATGCAAAATTCGCCGGGCTCATGGACATCACCGGCACCAACCTCTTCCAGCTGCGAAAGAAGGTGGCAGCTGCGATTGACGTTTCTCCTGAAAAACTCGACAAGATGATCACGCCCATCGAGAAGGTATACGCAATTGTCGATCACACCCGCTGCCTCGCGTATATGCTGGGCGACTGTATTGTGCCCTCCAATGTCCGCGAGGGATACCTTGCACGCCTTGTCATAAGGAGAACCCTGCGGATGATGAACGAGCTGAAGATATCAGAGCCGCTTGCCGATCTTGTTGAACAACAAATGCAGATTATCGGCATGAAGAAGTTTGAACAGGATATCTCTGTTGTCCGCGAGATTGTTGACCGGGAAACTGAGAAGTACTCGTCCACACTTGAACGCGGGACGCGGATTGTACAAAAGCTTGCAAAATCCTACAAGGCAAAAAGCCAGCGTATCCCGCTCTCAGAGATCATCACGCTCTACGATTCACATGGTATACAGCCTGAGATGGTCAGGGATATCTCTTCAAAAGAAGGTGCAGTAGTTGACCTGCCGGACAATTTCTATTCCATGGTTGCCGATATGCACTCCGAATCAAAAAAAGAAGTTGTCGAAGACAAAACATCAAAGTATATCGAGCGTGTCAACGGTCTTCCCGCAACAAGGAAACTCTACTACGAGCAGCCATCTGACATCGAATTTGAAGCAGTAGTGCTTGACTTCTTTGATGGCTACGCGGTAACCGACCAGACCCTCTTTTACCCGGAGGGAGGGGGGCAGCCCGCAGATACCGGCACTCTTGTCAGTTCTGACAGTATGGTCAGGGTGGATGGCGTAATAAAGATCGGGGAAGTGATACTTCACCACATTTCCGGAGGTGTTGTCCGCAGGGGCGAACGGGTAAAAGGGATGGTAGATGAGGAGCGGAGGTTATCCCTGATGCGCCATCACACCGCAACGCATATTCTTCTCCACGCGGCAAAAGATATCCTCGGGGCGCACATTCACCAGGCGGGGGCACAAAAAGGGAGTGAAAGCTCCCGCATTGATCTCCGGCACTTCAAGCATATCACGCCGGATGAACTACATAAAATTGAGATAGCGGCAAACCGTCTGGTTATGGCAAGCCAGCCGCTTGAGATCTCAATAGAAGACCGGACAAAAGCAGAACAAAAATATGGTTTTTGCCTCTACCAGGGGGGCGTCCCGCCCGGAAAGGACATCCGGGTCGTAAAAGTTGCAGGAGATGTCCAGGCTTGTGCGGGAACCCATTGCCGGAATACCGGTGAGGTCGGTGTCATCAAGATAATCAGGGTCGAACATATCCAGGATGGAATTGAGCGTATCGAATTTGCCGCAGGCATAGCCGCAATTTTTTATATACAGCACCTGGAATATCTCGTTTCATCCTCATCAGACACTCTCTCCGTGCAGCCGGATAACCTTCCCCCTGCAGTGAACCGCTTTTTCAATGAATGGAAGGAGCAGAAAAAAGATATCGACCGGATGAGTGGGAGGTTAGTAGAGCTCGAGATTCAGACTCTTGTTCCCGAATCTATTAACGGAGTTGCGGTCGTCATCAAGCGTATTGATCTCCCTGCCAAAGAGTTGTCCGCACTTGCTGCATCCGTTGCAGAAAACGGCGGGGTAGTTCTTATTGCAGGAGTTGGAGATACCGTGCGGGTCGTGCTTACCTCCGGAGAACCGCGGGTGAATGCCGGTGAGATTATCAGCCAGGTCTGCTCCCTCCTTGGAGGAAAAGGCGGGGGCAAGCCAACGCTGGCCCAGGGTGGCGGCCCGAATGCAGACCAGCTTGACCTTGCATTAAAAGTTGGACGCGAAAGGATAATCGCTGCACTGTATGGCAGATAATGTTATCCTGCTGGAACCTGGCGATGAGCGGGCGCAGAAGATCGCAAAAGCAATGTCGAGCCAGATGGCAAGCGATATTCTCCAGCTCCTTGCAGAGTCCCCCCAGAGTTTAACCGGGATCACCGAACGACTCACCATTCCTCTCACAACGGCAAAATATCATACTGAGAATCTTCTTGATGCCGGCCTGATCCAGG
>JAPKXT010000004.1 GCA_026394695.1 Methanoregula sp. | reverse complement strand
ATCCGGACGGCAAGCACCTTGTCCTTGAGCCGCCTGCCGTTACATGCCGGGCAGTCAGACACCCGCATATACCCCTCAAGCTCGCGCTTGCGGTAATCGGACTGGGTCTGCGAATAGAGCCGGGCCGTCTGGGGGAGGAGTCCTTCCCACTCACCGGTATGCGACCAGTGGGCCTCCCCGTTCTTCATGCTCATAGAGAATTTCATCCGTTCAGATGACCCAAACATCAGCGCGTTGAACTGCTCCTCAGTCAGGTCCTTAACAGGGGTGAGGACATCAAACCCGAAGTGCTTGGCAACGGTCGCGAGATACTGCCCGCGGAACCCATCCATCGGGTTGCGGTAAGGGGCAACAGCCCCGTCTGCAATGCAGCGGTTCCTGTCCGGGATGATCAGTTCCGGGTCAAATTCCATCTTCACGCCGAGGCCGTGGCACTCCTCACAGGCCCCGAACGGGCTGTTGAACGAGAACATTCTTGGCTGGAGTTCCTCAAAGGCAATTCCACAGACCGGGCAGGCCATAAGCGAAGAGTAGGTCGATTCTTTTTCATGCTCGTCAACAACATAAATCAGCCCTTCAGATTTCTTCAGGGCGTTCTCCACTGCTTCGGTAAGTCGTGTCCGGTCAGTGGTTTCCAGCCGGTCGATCACGATCTCGATGTCCTGTTTCTTATACCGGTCGAGATTGATCTCCTCATCGGTGCGAATGATTTTTTTATTTACCCGCACGCGTGCGTACCCCTCTTTATTCAGGTCGCGGAGGAGCTGCTGGTAGGTGCCTTTCTTCTGGCGGACAACCGGTGAGAGGACCGTTACCATGCCAGAATGTTCTGCACCGATCTGGTCTGCGATCCGGTCCGGGGTCTGGGAGGCAATGGGGATATTATGCGTGGGACAATAGGGTGTACCGATGCGGGCGAATAGGAGACGGAGATAGTCGAATATTTCCGTGGTCGTACCAACGGTGCTGCGGGGATTTTTGGATGTAGTCTTCTGCTCAATCGATATTGCCGGAGAGAGACCTTCAATGCTGTCAACGTCCGGCTTATGCATGAGACCGAGGAACTGGCGGGCATAGGTGGAGAGCGATTCCACATACCGTCGCTGGCCTTCCGCGTAGAGGGTATCGAACGCGAGGGTGGATTTGCCGGAACCTGAAACACCGGTGATAACCACGAGTTTGTCGCGCGGGATCTCGACACTGATATTTTTCAGGTTATGCTGGCGTGCGCCTTTGATAATGATGTTTTTCATTTTACGTGGGGTACAGATTGGTGCCGGTATTTAAAGAAGTGAGGATTGGGGATGGTGAAAGTGAAGTCAAAAATTGGACTGCATCAATTTTTTTCCGAAACTATTTTTTGAATTTTTATTATTATTTTTATGAATGACGTAAACCAGATAAGTTCAATAATTGGAAGGAGACCAATCACCCAGACTGCCTTCGAAAAAGGCTGATTTATAATATCCGCACCCTTCAGATTTTGTAAATTAAATCCATAGAATAGCACAAACATTACGATTGTTGAGAAAAGAAATATTGCTCCAAGTTGAAGAGGTTCGTTCACACGAATTAGAACATATAATGTCACAACAGCTGCAACAAAAAAACCTGAAAAGAGTTCAATGATCAGGATAATCAGATTTACTTCAGTAGGATGGTCATGGGCAGCAGTCCAAGATAGTGCGTACACCAAAAAAGCAATAAAACAGATTGTAATAATTACGGCGATATAAGGCAGGTACGAGACACTGAATTTGATTATTGGTTTTTGAAATTCTTCCTTTGTACTTTTTATCAAACATACCATCGAATCGATTAACAATACTATTAATAAAAAAATTGCAAAAATTGTAGCAATAATTGAAATTCCTACGGAGTTAACATCCGTTCCATCACCATAAAAGTATTTTGAAACTGCCAAAAAAATTCCAATAATTGATATCACGGCGAAATTACGTTTAATGAAATAGTGAAAAAAATCATCTGCTTCTTCATTTGGCATATAGAGATTGTATCATCCGGTATACAAAATAATTTTATCGGAATCGAGGATCATTTGAATCACGCTGAACGAGTGTGAGTGGAGAGTGACTCGACATACCGCCGCTGGCCTTCAGCGCAAAGGGTATCGAACGCGAGCGTGAACTTGCCGGAGCCGGAGACTCCAGTTATGACGACGAGATTATCCCGGGGGATCGTGACGCTGATATTTTTGAGGCTGTGCTGGCGGGCACCTTTGATAATGATATCTTTCATTTTACGTGCTGAGACAGTTTGGCGTGGGGTATTAAAGAGGTACGGGATGGGGTAAGTGAAAGTGTGGAGGGGGGGAAGTCGAAAGTACCAAACCCTATTCAGGTAAAAAAGAAATAATAATTCTCAGAAAGATCTCACTTTCACCCCGCCTCTTCTCGTTTCTTTTTGTATATTCAAAATAAAAATCGGAAATAGAGCGATTAGAAAACTTGAAGAGTTAAAGAAGATACATCTCAATGATTGAATTAACAGGTGTTGTGAATCACATGCCCAGATCGCCAACAATGATTAGGGTTAATCCTCAGGTTTTTTTTTGGCTTATAGATAAATCTGGATGGAAATTATCAGAGATTGCAGATGAAATTGAAACCGACGAAAGCGAGATCAGTACTTGGAAAGCCAAAACTGACAATATTGTCATACCTATAAGCAAAGTTGAAACAATTTCCAAATTGATTAAACGACCACTCTCGGCATTTTTTCTACCAGAACCACCGATTGATTTGAAATTACCAAAAGATTTTAGGAAACTTCCCGATGCATCGACAGAGGAATCACCAGCATTTACAAGAGAGACGTTGTTGGCGTTCAGAAAGGCATCTCATCTTCAGGAAGTGTCCCAGAATTTATTAAAAAATTTAAATGCACCTATTTTATCAAAAATTCCAAAAAAATCGCTATCAAACAACCCAGAAGCAATAGGGGTCGTTGAGCGTGAAAAAACGGGATTCACAATCGAAATGCAGATTGGTTTGCCTAATCCTACAGCGATGTTCGAAGTATTGAGAGATTGGCTTGGCCGACAGGAGATATATGTGTTCCAGTATGATTTCCCATTGGAGGATGCTAGAGGATTCGCATTGATCGAATCGGACCCAAAAATCATTGTGATTAGTCGAAACGATGCGATTAAAGGAAAAATTTTCACCCTTATCCATGAATATGCCCACATATTACTACACGAATCTGCGATTTGTAATTTGGATAGTGACAATTCATCAAATACTGAAATAGCGAGAATCGAGAATTGGTGTAACCGCTTTGCAGCATCTTTTTTATTCCCTAAAGAAAAGGCAAGTGAAGAATTTGCCGGATATGATCCAACGAAAGTGGATTTCCTTAAATTTTTAGAGTATCTGTCAAAAAAATACAAATTAAGCAGTTCGAGTTTATTGGTTCGGTTTAGATTTTTAGATAAGATCGATTATCCGTTCTATATTGCTACCAAAGACCGGATAGAGTCGATATTCCGGGCAGAAAAAACTAAAGCTAATGAGGATAGAGCAGCGTTAAAAGCAAAAGGATTGGAAGTTCCGTTTGCCCCAAAAAAACCGAAAGATAAATCAATTTATGATGATCGGGGATCAAATTTCGTCTCTTTAGTACTTGAAAATTCAAATAAAGGGTATATTACAGAACGAGATGTGATGGATATCTTAGAACTCAAAGTAAATCATTTGGTGAAGTTATTGCCACCATAGGCTAAGATGGACGACATCAATACGATTTACATAATGGATTCCAGTTCGTTCATTCATTTACGTCGTATCAACCCAATAGATATTTACAAAACCCCCTGGGAAAAATTAAGAAATTTGATTGCTGAGGGACGTTTGATTACACACTCGCAAGTCAAGGAAGAGATTACCGATGGGGAAGATTTCCTGGTAGAGTGGGTGCGAGAACAAGGCAATGATTGGGTTTACGGTGTGACGGCCTATCAAAACAAAATTCTACCAAAAATCCATAAAAAATATCCCAAATTTATCAAACCTGAAAATAAACACGATGCTGATCCTTTTGTTGTTGCTTTAGCCTGTGAAAAAAAGAATGTACGTCCTTTGCAGATGACCTTTGCAAAAAGTGAGTACGTTGTTGTCTCTAACGAGTATAGCGCTAAAAATCGAAATCTTCAAAATAAATGGGAAGTCGTAAAAATTCCTGATTTTTGTGAAGTATACGGTATACCATGTATTGATCTTTTTGAGTGCTTCAGAAGAGAAAAATGGGAATTTTAATTTCTTGTTATCCCGAAAAGCGCGGGGTTTTACCGGTGGATCCATCAAAAGATGGGCTGTCCTGTTTCAACTTGTATTACATGATCGTTCATTAATTCCCTCGGTTCCGGACAGGCACGACAGTTCCGTACCATCCGGTTCAAAGTCTATAAATTCGATTAGCTTGAACCGAAAATTCTATAGTTCAAGCACCGAGAATCCTACCCGGCATGTTAAATGATCCTATTCCAATTCCAATAAAAGGAACTACGCTGTTTAGGGGCCATAAGATCACCAGAAAAAGTCGACGTTTCGATAAGGATGGTGACCAATGGAGATCATACGCGTATGGATGGAAATGGGCAATCGACGTATTATTGAATGATGTAAAAACGGGTTTCCATCCAGCTGATCACTACTATCCAATATTCTACGTATTTCGACATTATTTAGAGATAAAATTGAAAGAATTGATTCTAAATCTGCACCGTTACTTGCATCAGGAAGAAAAACAAATTCGCGGCCATAATATAGACACTCTTTGGATCGAATGCAAATCGTTATTGATCGAATTCTCAAAAAGCGTGGAATCCGACTCAGAAGACTCTCAAGGTGAGGAAGATTTTGAAGATGTTAACATTCTTGAAGGATTTCTTAAAGAAATTTCCGCATTAGATCCCAATTCTGAATCATTCAGATATCCATTCGATAAGAAAGGAAAAATGTGTGTTGAGGGAGACAAAGTAGGACCGATCGATATGAATCACTTTTCCGATATGGCTACATGGGTTAGCGATTATCTTGAAGGCGTATCGTTCTGGCTCGAAGAAATACAAAATCCCAGTGATGATTGCCGTCCAGATTATGGTGACGATTGTTATCCGGACGATTAATTTCGAACCACCGACCCATCCGAACCGGCGCTCCTCAGTGCCCCCGGTTCCGGCAATAGACGACGGGTCCGTACCACACGCGGCCCAATAATGGGCAGGGTTCGCGATCATAAAACAGCCCTTCTTTTCTCCGCGACCCTACTACCCCCCCACCCCCCTTGAACCCCCCTTGACTTTTGCCTCCCAATAACGTACATTAGCGTTTTACAGCACCTCGTAAAGTGCCCCGTTTGGCAGGAATACCGAGGAAATTGCGCATTCCAAAAAAGTGAGCAAAAGTGTTCTGTTTTTTGCAGAAGTTGATCAAAAAATGAGTGAACGGAGCCCGCTACGGGCCCGAATCGGCCGTTCGGGAATACTTTCATAAAGGGTACTAAAAAAGGGAATCACTCCCCCCATCAGCCGGTATCCGTGCCGGTCTGCCGCGACATTAAATAATCACCTCCCTGCAATACTAGTGCAGGAGAACATCAGGGAGGGGAGGAGTCCTGGATAAGGTTTTGATTATCGGTCACCGGCAACCGGATACTGACTGCATCGCGAGTGCTATCGCATACGCGGCGTTTAAAAACCATACGGAGCCGGGTAAGTACCTTGCCGCCCGGTGTGGGGAACTGAACGCGGAGACCTGTTTTGCGCTCGAGACATTCAGTATGAAACCACCGGCCTTCATCGAGAGCGTAGAACCCCGCATCTCCGACATCAAAATTGCGCGGATCAGCGTGACCCGGGACGTTCCCATCGTAGATGTTGCCGCGCTCATGGACACCCACGATATCCGGAACGTTCCGGTTACCGATAAGCAGGGAAAACTTATCGGTGTGGTTGGTGAACGCGGGCTGGCCCGTGCGTACGTCAAACGTTTAAAGATCGGTGAACTTGCGATCACACCACTTCCCCTCGACACCCTCGCCCGTATCCTCTCCGCCCGCGTGATAGTAAGGGCAACAGAAACACTCGAAGGCAGGGTCGTAATCGCGATTGACACACCTGATATTGCCAGAAAGAAACTGACAGAAAAAGATATTGCAGTGGTTGGCGACAATGAACCCCTGCAGCTCGCCATGATTGGATCCGGCATTGCCGCCATTATCGTTGCGGATAAAGCGCCGCTGGGAGACGAAGTGATCCGCAAGGCACAGGCAAGGGGTGTTTCACTTCTTACAACAGATCTCGATGCTTTCGGTGTCGGGATGACAATCAATCTCACGCTCCCCGCCAGCATGGTTATGGAGACAGAGATTCCCCGGCTGTCACTTTCCGATACTATTGCTCATGCAAAACAAATTGTGTACAGTTCCAAGTTCCGTTCTGCCTGCATAGTTGAGAAAGATGAGACTCTCCGCGGCATCGTAACCAGGACATCACTCCTTGCCGATGTGCATAAGCCGCTCATCCTCGTCGACCACAACGAGTTTATCCAGGCAGTTGAAGGAATCGACACTGCAGATATCATCGAGATTATCGACCACCACCGGCTCGGAGCTATCTCAACGCTAAAGCCGGTAAAGTTTTTAAATTATCCTGTCGGCTCAACATCTACCATCATCACGGAAAAATACCGGGATGCCGGCATCACTCCCCCGGCCGGAATCGCAGGTATGCTCCTCGCCGGTATCCTGTCCGACACGCTTGTTTTAAGGATGTCCACAACCACCCAGGAAGACCACGATGCAATCGGGTATCTCGCACCTATTGCCGGTGTCGACCCCCTTGCGTTTGGAACAAAAATGCTCGAGAAAGGTATGAACCTTGGTGACATCACTGTGGAAGATCTCCTTGTCCGGGACACGAAACGATATGATCTTTTTGATAAGAAAGTAATCATCGCACAGGTGATGGTACCCTCCTATGAGTTCCCGACAGCACACAGGAGTGCCCTATACATCGCTGCGGAGAGTTCCCTGCTCACCAGACTAGGATTGGGTGACCAGCCGGTCCGGCTCGGGAATATGATGTCGCGAAAAAAGGACCTCCTTCCGTGGTTTGGCGAGAAGCTCCGCCAGATCTGAGGGATTTACCCGGTTACCGCTAAGGTTCATCGTCATTTCGTGTTGGTTAGATAGGGTATTAAATTTCGTTCCTGATGTTTCCCCCCCCCTGATGGGGTCGCTCGGCCGCCTCGTTTTGGTGCTCGCTGGGCAAGGTAGTTTTTTAAAGAATCACGCTCATAAAAAACTGCATCCGAACACGCCTGAGGGGGCGTCCCTTCGGGGGCGGCGGCGTTTATCGTGCAGGGTGTATTGGGGGATCAAACACCATCTTTGTAATCCTCTCAATACATGCATTACAGACTTAAAACAGTGAAGAGCCGCAGCTGAGTACTACCCGGCACCATTCCAGCAGTAAACCCCGGTACCTGTATACTAAATACTCCTTAAGCAAATACTTCCGGAACAACGGTGATTCATACTATGCCCGTCATAATCCTGAAGATCAAAAAAGGCCTTTCAAGGGAGCAGAAGC
>JAPKXT010000169.1 GCA_026394695.1 Methanoregula sp. | reverse complement strand
ACCCGCATGAAATGGGCATTGGTCTCGTGGGCAACGGCTTTTGCAAGCAGCGTCTTTCCCGTGCCCGGTGGTCCGTGCAGCAGCACACCCTTCGGGGGATCAATACCGATCCGCAGGAACAGTTCAGGTCGCTTCAGCGGGAGCTCGACTGCTTCTTTTATCTCGTTGATCTGGACATCGAGCCCCCCGATATCCGCATAGGTTTCCTGCGGGGAATCCACCAGTTCCATGCCATAGACCTGGGCATCAAAACTGGTGGGGAGAAGCTCAACGATCGCCAGCGACTGCTGGTTGAGCGTACATCTCACACCCGGCTTGAGTTCCTCGGCTGCAATAGAAGGAGAACTCCGTACCAGAAAACGCGGGCCGGCACTGCTCCTGACAATGACCCGGGATGCATCGACAACATCGGTAATGGTGCCGATGATCAGGGGAGGGCTGCGGAGCTGCTCACTCTCGCTTTTGAGTTTCCGTACTTCCCGTTCGTAACGGATCTTCTGGGTTTCGATATATCTCTTGTCCGCTTCCACCTGCCGCAACTGCTCGCGGAGTTCAAGGTTGCGGGATAAACTGCATATAAAGTGTTTGTGAGATTATGCAGTGCGAAATGTGTGGCGATACGATACGTGGCACCCCAAAAGTAGTCCGGGTTGAGGGAGCCGAACTCCAGGTATGCACCAAGTGCGAAAAATTCGGCACCGAAGTGCAGCAGGTGCGGCGTACAGATCTTGTACGCCCGGCTGCAGCAGCCCCGCGATCCGGAGGAGCCCCGGGAGCCGGGAGAGTAGTCCCCGCAATACGAAGAAAACGCGATCTCTTCGATTATATGGAAGGAGAGATTACCGAAGATTACAGCCAGCGGATCCGGCATGCACGGATGGAAAAGGGACTCTCCACAAAAGACCTGGCCCTGCAGATAAAAGAACGTGAACATCTCATCAAAAAGATAGAGAATGGTGAACTTATCCCCGAAGAAATGGTCAGGAGAAAACTGGAGAAGATACTGGAGATCAGGTTGATAGATGCCCCCATCACTGAAGAAGAAAAGAAGGTGCAGAGCAAACTCACACCAACACTGGGGGACCTTACTATCATTAAAAAAGAAAAAGCAAAAAAATAACCATAGTTTTTTCGCCGGGTATATAATTCCGTTATGCAGGTGTATCGGGTATCTCTTAAATTCGTCGAACATCATTCCATACTATCGCTGGCCGGAACAGATCGGACATATCACATCATTCCATACTATCGCTGGCCGGAACAGATCGGACATATCAGGAGTTTTCCGGATGCTTTACAGCAATCGGTGAGTTGACGGGCCATATCAGGACCCATGACCTTCAGTCATTTCCGGTGAAGGTTGAAGGGAAACGCATTTATGTAAAGGTGTAATGGATTATCGTATGGGAACTGTTGCGGCACCGGGGAAGAGACAACCAAAGAGAGATGAACAATTCCACAAAAACGCAAACAGGACCTTTACGGATCGTGGGATGAAGGATACGGAGGTATAAAAATGGCAAATGTAAAAGATGGAAAACTCGAACTGATCAGTGACAAAAACAGTGCACTCGTGCTCGTGGACTATCAGCCCGCGATGTTTGCCGGGGTTGCTTCAGGGGATAAAGCGCTCATCCGGGCAGCGGCAACCTGTGCAGCAAAGGCGGCACGTATCCTTGGCGTGCCGGTCGTGCTCTCGGCTATTGGTCCCCAGAGGAACGGGGAGTTCATCGCGGATATTACCGGAATCTTCCCCGGCCAGACCGTGTTTGCCCGGGCAGTACCGAGCTTCGATGCATTCGAAGATGAGCCAACCTATACCGCGTTCAAAAAGACGGGTCGGAAAAAAGTGATCGTATCGGGACTGTGGACGAGCATGTGCTTTGCCTATACTGCACTCCATGCTATAAGGGATGGCTACGTGGTATACGGGTTAATGGACGCAGCCGGGGACTCTACCAGTGCTGCCCATGAGTACGGCATACAACGGATGCTTCAGGCCGGTGTGATCCCCATTACGGTTGAATCGCTCGTATCGGAATGGATGCACGACTGGGGCAACCCGAAATCCATGGAGCTCGTCAGGGAAGTGTACTCAAAGTACGGTGCCCAGATCGGGCTTGGGATGCCGTAGTGCAGATACACGGACCGTGCACTGCCGGACAGCATCGCACCTGATGGGGCATGCGCTTCCAATAGTTGCCGGCTCTTCTGTCGAGAGAGAACCCGATTGCAACCCGGATTACCTGTTCCCTCTTTGATCCGGATTTTCAGGGTACCCCTTTTTCTTCCGAAATCAGGTTTACAGGTCATGGAGAGGCCACAGTTCCCGAAAATGGGGGTATTCTTCCGGAGGAATATTCCGGATTTTTCAATTATGAATCTTCCCGGACCAGCCGGGCCCCGAGTTCGTACGCCTTCTTACAATCCAGCGGGAACTGCTCCTTGTGCCGTTTCTTCTTTGCCTCCGGATCAAACCGGGTGGCAAC
>JAPKXT010000034.1 GCA_026394695.1 Methanoregula sp. | reverse complement strand
ACCCGTCATGACCATTTCACCCACCCCCACTCCGCCGACAACCCCCACTGGCTCTCCCGTAGTGACAATGGTTCCCCCACCCGCACAGAGCTGCACAGTTGATGATGACTGTGTACCTGCAGAATGCTGTCATCCTACGAGCTGTATCAACAAGGCAGAAAAGGGTGTGTGTAACGTGATGTGTACGATGAACTGCCAGGGACCGATCGATTGTGGGGCCGGCCACTGCGGGTGTGTGGATGGTAAATGCGGTGTGGTTGCATCGACATCATCAAAGTAACCCTGGTGACATACCTGCAGTGATCACACAGGTTCCCGTGAAACCTTTATCAGCGATAAATGTAACGATTGTACATGGTCTTATCTGCATGGATTACCCTTCCGGTGATCATGACTGCAGGGGTTATCCTGTTCCTTTGCCTTATCAGCACTGCCATGGTCGGTTTCCTGATCCTGAAAGGCAAAGGCAATATACCGTTTACCTGGCACGTGCATCTCGCATGGCTGACTATTGTGGTGGCGGTCCTCCATGGCATTCTTGCCATGGCGTGGTTCTTTGGATGGTAGGAAAATAGTTTCATGCGTTGGTTGGAGGGTATGTTTCATGAAAATTGTTGTGCCGGTTAGTGTGCTGGTGATCGCTCTTGTTTTTCTCTCCGGGTGCACCAGTACCCCAGCAGTACGGGATCAGACGGAAGGAGCACTTCATGCCCATTATGAGTATACGGAGGGGTGGTCTCCGGGTCAGGGCTGTTATGAACGGGTGACCGGGTATGTCTACAATACGGGGGACGTATCGGTTGATGCAGTGCGTTTAACGTTTAATCTCGTGAATACCGGTACCGGAACGATCCGGGACTCCCGGTCTGTCTATATCGGGTCTGTCGGGCCGGGTAATACTACAAGCTACGAGACGGTTCTTGATGGTGAATGCACGCAGGAATACCGGGTGGATTTCAGTTTTTGGAAATAATTTTTAGTTCTGATTTTTTTAAGAGAAAAAAATAATTAAAGAGGAATCGGTGCAACCCTGGGGCGAGATCACAGCAGAAATGGTTGCAATGAGGAATAATTCTCAAAAGAGCACAGCATATTATTGGTTTCAGACCCGATAGCTCAATAATTATTAATTTCGGTTTGTTAGGAATCATTACTGCCTTCCAGCAATGAATTGCTTTTAGAGGAAGAGAACCAACACTCATAACAAGGAATCGTACCTGAAAATCTTCAGACCCTTTTGGTCCAGCCGGGAGGAGGAATAAAAATGCGGGACAAAAACATAAAACCATCATTACGAAAAGTTGCGTACATCTGCATCCTGATCACCCTTTCCCTGCTTCTCATTACTGCCGGCTGTATTGATTCAGCCCCGAAAAATTCCCCTGATGTCCCCGCGTCAACATGTTCTGTCGATGCCGGCGTCTGCCCGGTAGTACTCCCGGGTTCCGTCAGGATTGAAGCATCACCGCAGGAGTACTCACCCATTATGTCCTCAACGGTCGGCATCGGGCTTACACCGAATGTCTCCGGGCTCAACACCACAGATACACAGTTTGAGTGGAATGCAACCTACGGGCAATTTCTCTACTGGAGCGCCCCGGATTACACCGTCAGCAGGCTTTCACAACCCGTAGTCAATCACGGGGAAAAGATCTTCTGGTCGTTTACCGAAGCGCCGGCATCATTGCCGGTTCCGGTCATTATCACCGTTACTGCCCGGGATGTCCAGTCCCAAAAAGTACTCGCAGGTTCCCGCATGACCCTTGGCTGGAAAGGCAATTTTACGGTAGTTGTAGAAAAGATTGAGTGAGCAAAAAGATTGAGTGAGCCGGGACCTGGACCAAACCAGGTATCCGGCGAATTATGGCATTTATTTTTTATGAGCTCCTGAAATTTTCCGGTTCCGGTTTTTTCTTCCCCTCTTCAAAGAGATGGTTAACCCCGAGCAGTTCGTTTAACCAGCGGAGATCATCGCAGGACTGGATAACAATGAGTGCCAGCAGCGTGATCGGGACAGCAAAGAGCAAACCGGCAATACCCAGCAGCCAGCCCCAGAATATGACCGACAGGATGACGACAAGTGCCGGCATTTCAAATTTGCGGGAGGCAAGGTAGGAAAAGACCGGGTTTTCGACGACCAGGTTAAGCACCACCACCACCACGATCACTGCTACTGCACCCCACAGGCCAAACTGCAGGTACGCAAAGAAGATAGCCGGTAGCGCCGCAGCTACCAGTCCGAGATAAGGGATATAGCCAAGGAAAAATGTCAGGATACCCCATAACAAAGCGGCATGGACACCCATTATTGACAGGATTCCGCCAAACAACACGCCGTGGACGAGGTTGGTCTCGGTTCTCACGATAATAAAATCAATAATGTACCCGCTCATGCGGGACATCTGCCGGAATTTTTCCGTCTGGGTGGCATACATCTTTTCGATACGGTGGGTGATATGGGGCACTTCAAGAAGCATGAAAAACGTTGTGACCCCGATGAAAAACACGTACATCAGGGCTTCACTGATGCTTATCATTGAAGACAGGAGCGTCGGTGCTATATCCATCAGTTTGATAGACGATGACGAGCCAAGGTTGGCATCGAAACCGAACCTGCCCAGTAACGCGGTGATATCGGCAAGCCTCTGGTTGAGATCCGCCTGGTACAGGGGCAGGTCTGAAAGGAGGACCTGGAATGAATAGAACGTCAGGAGAACCAGTACCAGGACAAAAAGACAAGCGATCCCGGTGACGACCATCACGGCAATATTTGCCGGCACTCCTCTCTTTTTAAGCCAGTCCATTGCGGGAATTGTCATCAGGGTCAGGATGAGGGAGATGAGCAGGAGATTGAAGACAAATTCAATCATCTTTATCCCGATGATGATGATTAAGACAAGAGCGATAAAAAGAGCCGAGCGCTCTATCATTGACCATTCTGCGGGAGAATTCATTGTATGAATATATACTGATTAGCTGATACAAATGTTACCCTTTGTTAGAAAAGAGGGACAAACAGTACTGCAACTTGTGTATATCCATTGTTCCTGTACTGAACAATTTTATTACGGGTGTCAAATTAAATCAATTTCCCTGGATGAATGAGTAAAAGATATTCTGTCATCGCGATATTTGTATCACGGGTCATGTGATGACTTACCTGTCAGGATTTTTTTCCCTGGACTGGTTATGAAACAATAACTTTTGAGCAAAGTCACTGTAATGGCTCTTTTTGGAAGTTCATGGTGATCATCGAACAAGAACAGCTGGTGTTTTTACAATGAAGCGATTAATGTCATTTTAACAACGTATTAAATGATCTGCGACTGTTGTTGTGGTGCTGAAACTCTGGAAGACAGGAATGAAAAAGATACCGGGACATTATCTGGTGATTATCGCGTGTGCGGTTATCGTTACAGGGTGGTGTATATTCCCGGTGACTGCAGCCTTGTGTGACGGACCGCCAAACAGCCAGTCATTTATCCTGTTCAGTGGCGGGTGTGAACGCTCCTCACTGGGTTTACCCTGTACCCAGGGATTTATATTTCCTGCACAACCATCCCCTGGTGGGGATTTTCCTACCCAGTATTACCTGGATTTCGGTGACGGTTCACCGCCCTATTACGGCACGGTTGATGGAGTAACCCATACCTACAACGGTTCAGGACTATTCAACCTGAAATATATGGCAGGCACGCAATGCGATCTGTGGCGGCAGGCTATCTATGTGCTGAATATCTCCGCCCCGGTAAATTATACACCGGTCAACCCTGTGTGTCCGCCGTCACACCCTTCAGCAGGTTTTATAGGTAGTCCATCATCCGGAGTAGCTCCGCTTACGGTTCAGTTCACCAGCACATCGCTGGGTGCTGATACCTATGCCTGGAGATTTGGCGATGGCGGGTCGTCCCCGGCCCAGGATCCAAAGCACACCTACAAGACGCCGGGGATCTATACGGTCTCCCTTGAGGTAATCGATGCCTGTTCAGGGACGGTCAGCAGGGCGAGCCGGAGTGATCTTGTCACGGTTACCATTCCCGTGACAACACTTTCTGTAGCTTCAAATCCTGCTGGTGCTACAGTATTTATTGATAATGCTGTTAAGGGTGTAACACCCCTGACACTTACCGATACCACAATCGGAAATCACCGGTTAACGATTACGCTGGACGGTTATGAGGAATACACCAAA
>JAPKXT010000116.1 GCA_026394695.1 Methanoregula sp. | reverse complement strand
ATCAGCAGTTTCGAGTTCATCGATGATGGCAGGGGTGGACAGCTTAAGGTTCACCTCACGGGTAAAATTAACCGCTGTGGTGCGATAACCCCGCGGTTTTCAGTACAGATGGATGAGATGGAATACTGGGAGAAGCAGTACCTGCCCGGAAAGAACTTCGGGCTGCTGATACTTTCGACCTCGCGTGGTGTAATATCACACGAACAGGCGAGGAAAGATGGTATCGGTGGCGAACTGCTCGGGTATGTTTATTGAAGGTGCGAGATATGTCGGCAGTCAGAATAGTAAAAATTCCCGAGGGCGTAAAAGCCCATCTGGATGGTTCGCAGCTTCGAGTAACAGGGCCAAAAGGGCAGCTCTCACGTAATATGCGGTTCCCCCAGGTAACCGTAACCTGCGAGGGAAACGAGGTTACCATTTCAACTGAGTCCAAAAGGAAAGAGATGACGGCGATGGTTGGGACACTGGAGGCGCATACCAAAAACATGTGCCGTGGTGTCAGTGAAGGGTTTGAGTACCATATGAAAATGGTCTACAGCCACTTCCCGATCCAGCTGAAACTTCAGGGAAACCGCCTTGAGATCGCCAATTTCCTTGGTGAGAAGAAGGCGCGTTACGCACGGATTGAAGCGGGTGTTGCTGCAAAGATTGCAAATGATGAAGTTGTGCTTACGGGAATCGACCGCGAACTGGTCGGAACCTCAGCAGCAAACATTGAGCATGCTACCCATATCCGTAACCGTGATCCCAGGGTCTTCCAAGACGGCATCTATATTGTACAGAGGGGCTGAAGATCGATGACCACTGAAATTAAACGGTTAATCCGGGTGCGCGTGGACAAGGGTGCAACCTTCAAGCGTGACGGATACGGTAAGAAGAAGCAACTCTCTGATTCCTGGAGAAAGCCCAAGGGTCAGCACAATAAGCAGAGAGAGCAGAAAAAGGCAAAGGGGGCTCTCCCCAAGCCCGGGTTCGGAAGCCCGATTGCGGTGCGCGGGATGCATCCCAGCGGATTTTTTGAGGTGTTGATATCTTCGGTAAAGGAACTTGAGGGCATTAATCCAAAGACTCATGCGATCCGGATAGGAGCCACAGTCGGTGAACGTACACGTGTTGGTCTTCAGGAAAAGGCAATCGCCGAAGGTTTCAAAGTGCTGAATGCCCGCACGGCAAAGACCGGATCAAAACAGGAAAAGGTTCTCAAACCAGCAAAGGTGGCGGACAAAAAGCAGAGGGAAGAAAAGAAGCCCGCAAAGTCAAAAGCCCCGGTAGCACCTGCCAAGAAAGAAACAAAGAAGGTAGAGAAAAAGAAGGTAGAGAAAAAGAAGGCAGCGAAAACGCCAGAGGCAGAAGCGAAAAAGGCTCCGGTAAAAGAAAAGAAATCTGCAAAACCAAAAGTGGAACCTGCAGAAAAAACACCGGAAAAAACTAAAGCAGCAGCTCCTGCAAAAACGACTAAGAAAACAGCAAAACCAAAGACGGAAGAGCCTGCCAAAGCAAAAGCCAAACCCAAGACAGCTGCAAAACCAGCAGCGAAAAAGAAGACCGGGTCAGGGGTGAAGAAGAATGAGTGATGTTGCCAGCCAGAAACGCATTGCTGCTGCAGTATTAAAGTGCGGTGTCAACCGTGTCTGGTTTGACCCGGCCCGTATCTCGGATATCGAGAACGCAATCTCACGCGAAGATTTACGAGGGCTAATCACTGATGGCGCAATCAAGGCACATCAGAAGAAGGGTGTAAGCCGCGGCAGGGCCCGTGCACGCATTGCAAAGCGATCATATGGGCACTGCAAAGGCGCCGGAAAAAGGAAGGGTGCGGCAGGGGCACGTAACCCGAGTAAAACGGCATGGATCCAGAAGATCCGTGCCATCAGAAAAGTGCTCGTTGAACTCCGCGATGCCGGGACTATTGACCGGCATTTATACCGGATAATCTACCGGAAAGCAGCCGGCGGGCAGTTCAGGAGCGTTGCGCACATGAAGGCGCAGATGGAGATCCTCGCAGGGAGGATGAAGTAACATGGCGACAGGATCACGGTATTTTGTCCCCTTCCGAAGACGAAGAGAGGGCAGGACCGATTACTATAAGCGCACCCGGCTCGTCGTAGCTGACGCGCCCCGAATGGTTGTGCGCAAGACAAACCGTCACATCATCATCCAGCTCGTTACAGCCGAGATGGATGGCGACCGTACCCTCGTAGCAGCAAATTCTGCTGAGCTGGAATCATACGGCTACAAGGGTTCGACATCCAGCACACCGGCAGCCTACCTGACCGGCATGCTCTTTGCGGTAAAAGCGAAAAAAGCAGATTATGGCAGGGCCATTCTGGATATCGGGCTTAACCGCGCAACTCCAGGTGCACGTGTCTTTGCCGCTCTTAAAGGGGCGGTTGAAGCAGGACTTGATGTACCCCACGGGGAGAAGATCCTTCCCACAGACGAACGGGCCAAAGGTGCGCATATCGCGGCATACAACAAAAACGCCGGGGATATTGTTGCGAATGTCGAGCAGGTGGCAGACGCCATAAAAAAGGAGCTGGTGTAAATGGCTTATGAAAGAGAAGAGTGGCACCCGGTCACCGGTCTTGGTAAGCTCGTCGCGTCGGGAGAGATCAAAAATATCGACCAGGTACTTGAGAGCGGAAGGCCGATCAAGGAACCCCAGATTGTCGATATGTTCCTTCCCGACCTGGAAGATGAGGTACTTGATATTGCCATGATGCAGCGGATGACCGATTCCGGTCGCCGTGTCCAGTTCCGGGCGGTTGTTATCGTCGGAAACCGGAACGGGTATATCGGATTTGGCCAAGGTAAAGACGTGCAAGTCGGCAATGCGATCAAGAAAGCGATCGTGAAAGCGAAGATGAATATAATTAAAGTACGGCGCGGTTGTGGCAGCTGGGAATGCGGGTGTAATGTTACCCACTCAATTCCTATGCAGGTTCAGGGCACTGCAGGCAGTGTCCGTGTCACGCTCAAACCAGCCCCCCAGGGTATCGGCCTTGTTACCGGGGATATCAGCAAGAAAGTGCTCGAGCTCGCAGGTATCAAGGATGTGTGGACTTTTGCACGCGGACAGACGCGAACTACCATCAATTTTGCAAAAGCTACGTTCATCGCGCTCAATGAGACCAACATGATCAAGACAGGGAGGTCCCTGTAAATGTACGCTGTTGTTCAGGTTCGCGGTGTAGTGAAAACCCGACGGGACATAAAAGACACACTCAAAATGCTGCGTCTTCACCATATCAACCACTGCGTGCTCGTTCCGGATACACCGGAAAACCTTGGTATGATCCGAAAAGTAAAGGATTATGTTGCCTATGGCGAAGCAGATGCACCAACAATCGAGACCCTGTTGCTGACCCGCGGCAAGGTAATTGGTGACGCACCGCTCACCGATGAGTACATCAAATCGAACTCGACTTTCAGCAACATTTCTGAGTTTGCACTGGCGCTTGCAAGTGGTGAAACCAAACTGCGTGAAATTCCGGGACTAAAACCCGTGTTACGCCTGCACCCACCGCGCAAGGGATACAAGACCACCAAACGAACCTTCCCGCAGGGTGGGGCGCTTGGCTATTATGGTCAGGAGATCAATACTCTCCTTTATAAAATGAGGTGAAGCAGCATGCCAACCAACAAACGTTCAAAGTACCGCGGATCGCGGACATGCGGTGGCGGCACCCATAAGAACCGGCGCGGTGCAGGTAACCGCGGTGGCCGTGGACGTGCCGGTATTAACGCTCACCACTTTGTCAAGTGGTATAAAGAGATGGGAGGGCCGGTCTTTGGAAAGAACGGGTTCTCGAATAGTTCCGAGATTACCGTAACGGTAATAGATGTCGGGATCATTGATCAGATCATACCATCGCTCCTGGCGCAGGGTATTGCAAAGAATGAAGGAGGTGTCATTGTAATCAACGCTGCTGATATGGGCATCGATAAGGTGCTGGGCAGCGGCAAAGTCACAAAAAAGATGAACATCTCAGCACAGGCATTCTCTGAATCAGCCAAGGTAAAGATTGAGAAAATGGGTGGAAAGACGCAAATCGTCTGACCGTCCTTTGTATTTTTGGTGAAACAATGGGAAACCTGCTGGATCGAATGGAACCCCTGCTTGCTGCAATGCCGGCAGTCAAGAGTCCTGAGGGACACGTCCATTTCAAGAATAAACTGATCTGGACGATAGGAATATTGATTCTGTATTTTGCCCTGACGAATATTCCGCTATTTGGAATTGCAACCCAGTCCCAGGATTTATTCCAGGCATGGCGTGCGCTTCTTGCAGGTGCAAGTGGTTCAATCGTTCACTTGGGTATCGGACCAATTGTCACTGCATCTATCGTGCTCCAGCTGCTCAAAGGGGCAGATATCCTCCATATCGATACAAGCGAGACACGTGGGCAGGTCATGTACATGGGTCTTCAGAAGATCCTCATCATCGTTATGATCATCGTTGAAGCGGCCCCGAACCTTGTTGGGGGATTCCTGCAACCCGATCCGGTTATCGCCCAGCAATTTTTTGGGGGTAACCTCTTTGCGGTATCCCTGCTCATCTTCCTTCAGGTATGTATCGGTGGCGTCCTTGTCTTTCTTATGGACGAAGTAGTAACTAAATGGGGTATCGGTTCAGGTGTCGGTCTCTTTATTATCGCCGGTATATCCCAGGCAATAGTCAACGGGTTCATCAACTGGGCTCCCGTTGCCGACCAGTATCCAGTGGGATTTTTCCCGCGTCTTATCCAGATTGGTCTTGATGGTGGAAGTTATTTCACGTACTTTGGCAAGGACATTCTTGCATTCATCACCACTATAGCGATCTTCCTGATCATCGTATATGTCGAATCAACGCGTATCGAGATCCCGCTCGCTCATGCACAGGTAAGAGGTGCACGGGCCCGGTTCCCGGTAAAACTGATATACGCGAGTGTCCTGCCAATGATCCTCGTTCGTGTATTACAGGCTAATATCCAGATGGTGGGAATGTTCCTTTCAAATGTGAATATTACCCTTTTCGGGACATTCCAGGGCTCGACACCCTTGAATGGAATCATGTATTACCTTGCTCCCATAAACGGACCCAGTCAATGGATGTGGTGGATCAATGATCTTGGTCATGCTCCGTGGCAGGTTGTATTACGTCTGGGAGTAGATGTTACTTTCATGGTGGTCGGTGGTGCAATCTTTGCACTGTTCTGGATCAAAACAGCCGGGCTCGATTCAAAAGATGTGGCCCGGCAAATCCAGCTCTCGGGCATGTCCATTCCCGGCTACCGCAGGAATCCGCAGGTACTT
>JAPKXT010000156.1 GCA_026394695.1 Methanoregula sp. | reverse complement strand
TTCCCCTCCCCCCATTCCCCGCCAATCACGGCAAGGTCAAGGGTATCCACGTCAGGTTTAATCTTAATCCAGTTCTTTCCCCGCTGACCCGGGGTGTAGGCTGACGCGGGGACCTTGATCATAATGCCTTCATGACCGGCAGCGAGCGCCTCGTTATACGTTTTTTCGATCTCACCGGGATCGCTGCTGACCACCTGCGGGGCGACATACCTGTTCACCACGTTTGTCAGTATCTTCCTGCGTTCAGTGAAAGACAGGTCAATGATCGTCGTACCATCCAGATAGAGGATATCAAAGACATTGGGTACCAGCTCGATCGCTTCCTGCGCCTCTGCAACATCATGACGGCGACGGAACCTCCGGAGCACGGACTGGAACGGCATCGGCCTTCCCTCTTTGATCGCAATAATCTCCCCATCGAGGATTACATCGTGTTCGGTCGCTGCCAGAAGTTTTTCGATCACATCCGGCAGTGCCCCGGTCACATCCTCAAGCTGCCTTGAGTACATCCTTGCCCAGTTGCCTTTTTTGTGAAACTGGAACCGCGAGCCGTCATACTTGAACTCGGCAGCGATCTCCCCGTGCTCTTTGATCATATCCGCGATTGTCCCCTGCTGGGCAAGCATCATCCGAACAGGGTGAAACTGGGTAATACGGACATCCTGTAATGCACCGGGACCAAGTTTGGCGAGCCGTGCGACTTCCCCCGCATCGTTCAATGCCTGCATCGCATGCTCAACAAGTGCAGTATCCACTGAAAATGCTCTGGCGATCGCGTCCCGGACACTGCCTTCCCCCACGCCAATACGGAGTTCTTCGAGCATAATCCTTGCCAGATACCGCCCTTCAAGAGGGTGAGCGTTCCCCAATAACCGGCGGACTGCCAGCAGTTTTTCCCGCTGGGATTTTTTTCCTTCCAGTTCGGCGATGGTTATGAGTTCGGTATAGACATGAACGAGATCCAGGTCTTCATGGAAGAAGGTTGTCTGGGACTTGATGGCGAGCAGTTCTTCTACGGCTCGCCCGGCATCTCCCGTAGTGTTGATCTTCTCAATCACCTGTTCTTTTTTTATGCCAGCAACATAGCCGATGGCCTCATACAGGAGGTTTGGGCCTATACCCAGTTTTTTTGAACTCCAGTCGGGGAAAATCCGTCCCATAATGAACCGGACAAAAACCGGAAGTTCATCCGGGGTCAGGTCGGGAAGAAAACGACTGATGATATCAATCATTTCAAGACGCCCGGACGTCCCTTCCAGTTGTTCGCAGGCCCGGGAAAAGTCCATAAAGAGCATGAGGTTTCTCTTTTTTGATCTTGCTTTGGCAGAGGGATTAACGTTTTGATGTTTTATCATCACGAACGGGTCGGATTACACCGGATCCTGGTAAAGATCAGACGATTCAGAACGATCTGTCCATTTATATTAATAAATTTATTAACCCGCACACGTAATTTAGATATATGGACGAAGAGTGGCAGCCCGATGCGATCGTCAAGCTGAAGCTCGACCAGATTAAACACGATTTTTTCGATTATATCGATAAAAACACAGATAAAATTGATGCAAACGTTCCTGTTTTTTACGGTCACGTGATAGCCACTCTCGAAAAAACCCTTCCTGATGTCAGCGATGACCTCCATGACCAGTTCATCGACAACATAACAATCCGGGTGCTGAATGCGAGCACACGTTCCGGCGAGATCACGTTTATTGAGAAACTCTTTGATTATGCAGAAAGAATCAGGCGCAGGAAGACCGGAAAAGCGCTCTACGAGATCGTGCTCGGCATGAAGATGATCAACCTTGGAAAATATCCTGAGGCGATCGAGCTGCTCAAAAAATACCGGTCTGTTGATGCCCTCATCTGCCCGGCTGTGGCCTATTGCTATGTTGTCCTCTCCTCCCGACAGGGAAGTGTCACGGATAAAGACGATACCTTCCATCGCCCGAAACAGACAGTACTTGACGCCCGTGAGCAGATGATTGAGCTCATACGGCTCAACCCCCCGGTGAACCGCCTCAAGGAGATGGATATTGGTGAAGATCCCAATATCAACAAGATCTTCTGGTTCATGATCAACCTGGCGATTGAATGGTTCCCCGGCGAACGGGAGTATATCCGGATCGGGATTGAGAAGGCGACCAGGGACGGAAAGCGGGATATCAAGGCGGAACTTCTGACGGTTGCGATCGAGCGGTTCTATAAAGACATGTACTTCCTGCGGGAGTTGTATACGTTCAAGCTCGAAAACAGGGATGGTGGTGGGGTTGCCGGGGTTGTCAAGCAGATGATCCAGCAATACCCTGATGAGATCGAGCCTATCTATTTTGGGCTTAAAACCTCGATTATCACGGTCCGGCTCGAGTCCTACTACCGGTTCAGGAAACTGGCACTGAGTAAAAACATCCCGCCGAATGCACTTCTCCTTCTCGATTTTGCATTTGAACTGATGAGCGGGAAACAATACGAGGCACGTGCCTGTCTCGATGAGATCAAGGTAAAGTTCGGCCCCCGGCATTACTACGTGACCCTGCTCGAATATGTAGCACACGATTTCCTTTCAGATGATGAAAAAAAGGTAAAACAGGCAAAAAAGGCGATGATCGACTCGATCGACCAGTATTGCCTGAATCTGCTGAAGATCAAAGACACATAAAATAACCAGGTCACGATCCCCGCATATAAAATCCCTCCAAATAAAAGGGTATCCATCCGGTCCTGTTTTTTAAAGCGTTATGCACTGCGGGCAGGTGCAGGATGTCCCGCACTGGGTGGCGATAACAAGCGTCTTTTCTTCAAAAAATAGCCCCAGCCCTTCACGGGCGCTCGCCATCACCCGTTCGGGTGTGTTATTCATCTCGCTTAAGTGGGCGAGGATGACCTGCGGCACATCCTTACCAAGAGCCTGCAGGCACCGGGCGGCAGCGGTGTTGGACAGGTGCCCTCGTTTTGAACGGATTCTTCGTTTCAGTGATTCGGGGTAGGGTCCGTTCTCCAGCATATCCGGGCAGTGGTTACTTTCGAGCACGATCGCATCACAGGGCCTGAGCTGGTCGAGCATGTGAGGGGTAATGATGCCGGTATCGGTACAATAACCAAACCGGACGCCATTTTCCCTGATGATAAATCCGCAGGGCTCGGCAGCATCGTGGGAGGTGGCAAATGGTTCGATCACAAAATCTCCTACAGAAAAATGCTCATGGTACCGGCATACCCGGTGGTCGATCCGTTTGTCTGAAGTGCGCCGGTGGAAAAGAAAATCGTGAAGTGTTCCTTCCGTTGCATAGACCGGGATATTGAGACGACGGGAAAGTACGTCTAAGCCTTTGATATGGTCCCCGTGTTCATGAGTGACCAGTACCGCTCCGATCAGACCCGCATCAAGGGACGCTCCGTTTATTCGCTGGAGTGTCTCTTTTGTGCTCAGCCCTGCATCCAGGAGGAGTGCCCCGCTCCGGCCTTCAAGAAAAACGCAATTGCCCTTGCTCCCGCTGGCAAGAATCGTGCAGCGCATCGTCCTATTATTGGGTGTTCTGGTATTAGAGTGTTTAACCAGTGACTATGTACCCATGTAGAAAAATCCGTCAGCCTGTATCGGCAACGACATGGATAGCTGTAGCTTTGACTCCGGCGATTACCATCATACCGACCGCCAGCGAGAGCTCATCAGCGGACCGTCGGGTGACCAGTGCGGTCAGGTGCGAGCCGAAGTCAATAGTGATTCGGACAAAGGGTCCAAAGGGCACCATCTTTGTGATCGTTCCCTGCAGCTGGTTCCGTACACTGGTTTTTGGCAAATCCCCGTCTTTCAGGGCGATGGTAACTTCTTCCGGGCGGATGAACAGGGATACCTGTGTACCCTGCTTACAGGGAGTAATCACTTCCAATATCGAATCGCTGACCGATACACGGGCATGCCCCTCTTCATTGGATTTTACGACCCCTTTTAATATTGTGTCAATGCCTACAAACCGGGCGATATCCCTGCCATGCGGGCGATGAAAAATATCATGAAGTGAACCGATCTGGGCAATCCGTCCATCCATAATCACCCCAATCCTATCGGCGAGGCGCTGCCCCTGGATCATATCGTGGGTAGAGAGAAGGATAGTCGTATGAAAGCGCTGGTGGATGCTTTTGATAAGATTTTCGATCAGTTCAGTGTTGACCGGATCAAGATTTGCCGTCGGCTCGTCAAGGAGCAACACCTCGGGACGGGTGACCAGCGCACGTGCGATTGCCACGCGCTGCATCTCTCCTCCTGAGAGCGTGTCCGCTTTCCGGTATGCAAGGTGCAGGAGCCCGACGATATCGAGGGCTTCGTGAACACGTGAATCAATCTCTGATTTTTCGCAACCCCGGAACTTCAGCCCGAACGCCACATTGCCGGAGACCGTTGTGTTCAGGACCGCGGGTTTCTGGAAGACCATCGCCATGCGCCTGCGGATCGAAAGCCGGACCGCATTTGAAGCGGCGGTATCAGTGCCGTCAAAAATGATGGTGCCGGTTGTCGGCATATCAAGAAGTGTTATAAGATTCAGGATGATAACAACGATGAGCGCTATTCCAAGAAGGATAATCCCGAGTGCGATTGAGAAGGGGAAATCACCGATACCGGTCTGCAGTGCAATTGCAGTAGTAAGAACCCGTGTTGCGCCCCTGATATTGCCACCGATCATCATGGCAACACCGACTTCAGAGATCGCACGACCAAAACCGAGGACCACCGCGCTCAGGATCGCCAGACGTGCTTCCCTGACGATCTGGACGATGGTCTGGAACCCTGTTGCACCCAGCGAGATGAGCGTATCGCTGATATTCCGGTCGACTCCCCCGAGAGCGGAAATAACCAGTCCCATCATGATGGGGATAATCAGGATGGTCTGGCCAACGATCATACCTCCCGGGGTGAAAAGGAGTCCAAAATACCCGAGCGGGCCGCTCCGTGATAGGAAGAGGTAGAGCACGAGGCCGACAACAACAGTCGGGACCGAGTAGAGGGTCTGGATGAGGATGATGAGTACGCGCTTGCCCCGGAATTCATGAAAATGGATGAATCCTCCCAGGGGGATGGATATAATGGCTGCAATA
>JAPKXT010000093.1 GCA_026394695.1 Methanoregula sp. | reverse complement strand
CTTTACGCATCTGTACAATGTGGCGGGGTGTGACCGCATCAGACCTGATTGCAAAATCCGTCTCCCCTTCCCTGTCGTCAAAATCATAGAGCAGGATAAACTTCCCGTCACGGAGCGCTGCGAGCGCCTCATCGATCACTGGTCCACCTCAACCGTTACCGTATCCGTGTCTTCCACGCCCAGTTTCCGGCGCAGGGCTATGGGTGCAATCACTTCAATGATATCTACAGGATAATGCGTTCTTCCCGGCATTACAATCCCGCAGGAGATATTTCCGATACGGCATGGGAGGCACTTGGCATCACCGAATGTGCGGCCATCCGTGGAAAAACCCTTGATCCGGATCCAGTCGAGCGCATCGATCTTCTTGCGTACCGGTAAACTTGAGGGGGAAAGGCGTATGTTGAGCGTGCCCGGGTAAGGTATAAACCCGAGATGGGTATTGAACTGCTGCCGGTAAGGTTCCAGGCTCATGTAATATTTTCCCTCGCCAATACCGCTGACTACGGTGCCGCTCATTACAAATCCTTTGTTATGCTCAGAAAAGATCCGGCTGTACTCCTGGTACTCCTTCCGGAGCTCCTCTTCACCTGGACCGGTCAGCGTCACATGCTGGCCGTCCGCGGCAATCGTCCGGGTAATAAAGCCCTGCATTTCGAGCCCTTTCAATCGCCGGGATGCAGTCTGCGGGCTGATCGCAAGTATCTCACCGATGGACTGGGATGAGACAAAGACCGGGCCCTTGCAGCCGCCCCGCAGTGCAATTGTCTTGAGACACTGGAGATCTTCTGCTGGCATCATGCTTATCAAAATTGAGATGCTTATTATTTATGGGTTGCTCTCCGGACATTTCTCCGTCGGGGTTCGTTCACTGTCGAATACAAGTTCGTTAATTATTTAATACTCCGGGTTCTTTGTAATGAGCATGAAATCCGGATTGCGGAACCAGCTTGCCGAGAAGATGGCAGGCGAGATAACGCTGTCGGACTCACCGGGGCACGCACTGAAAAAATGGCGCATGAACTTTGAGATCGCACCGGGCGTCCTTGCGGACCGTCTCGGTGTCTCTCCCTCAGTCATCAGCGATTACGAGAGTGGCAGAAGAAAAAGCCCCGGCACCGCAGTTGTCGGCAAAATTGTCGACACGCTCCTTGCCATGGATGAGGAGAATGACGGTAAACATATCCAGAAATTTTCAACCATGCTCTTTTCGAATGTTGAAGATGATGTGATCTATGACCTCCACGAGTATGCCACTGCTGTCCCGCTCAAAGATTTCTCTGAGGCTATCGGCTGCACGCTGCTCTGCGGATCCATGGACCAGGTCCTTTTTGGGTATACCGTTGTGAACAGCCTGAATGCAATCATGCAGTTATCATCGGATGAGTTCAACCGCATCTACGGGTGGAGCACGGAAAGAGCATTGGTCTTCACCAATATTTCAACCGGAAAATCACCGATGGTCGCAATCCGTGTTACCCCATTTAAACCACGATGTGTGGTACTGCAGGGAATCGAAACCTCTGACGTTCACCCGATCGTGGAGAAGATGGCGGAACGTGACCGCATCACGGTGATGTGCACGAGCATGGATATTGACAAAATTGTGAGTACGTTGAGGGAAAAAGAATGGTAGGCATCATTACCTACGGTGTGTATATACCGAGATACAGGATCAAGGTCGAAGAGATTGCAAGAGTCTGGGGTGCAAACGCCGCAGACATCACCGCTGGACTGGGCGTTTTTGAAAAGTCGGTTCCGGACCTTGATGAAGACGCAGCAACAATCGCCGTGGAAGCGGCACGGAACGCACTCCTGCGCCGGCATGTCGACCCCAAAGAGATCGGGGCTGTGTACGTGGGCAGCGAGTCGCACCCCTACGCAGTAAAGCCAACCGCATGCACGGTGGGTGAAGCGATCGGTGCAACACCCAACATGACCGCAGCGGATTTCGAGTTTGCCTGCAAGGCGGGTACGGCTGGTATCCAGACCTGCATGGGCATGGTGACGAGCAGGATGATCACCTACGGTCTTGCCATAGGATCTGATGTGTCCCAGGGAGCCCCGAGCGATGCGCTCGAGTACACCGCAGCAGCAGGTGGGGCAGCATTCCTGATTGGTCGTGATGATCCGATAGCTACAATCCATCATACCTGTTCTTTTACTACCGATACACCAGACTTCTGGCGACGCGAAGGCCAGGACTACCCGCGTCACGGCGGGCGATTTACCGGAGACCCGGGCTATTTCAAGCATGTCGAAGGAGCGAGCAGGCTGTTGTTCGAACAGACCGGCAAGAGCCCGAAAGATTTCACGTATGCTGTCTTCCACCAGCCGAATGCCAAGTTCCCCCAGAAGGTTGCAAAGACACTCGGGTTCAATGCCGACCAGATCAAGCCGGGCCTTGTCGTTTCCCGGCTGGGCAACACCTATTCCGGTGCATCACCTATCGGGCTTGCGGCAACCCTCGACATTGCAAAACCGGGCGACCGGATCTTTGTCTGTTCATTCGGGTCAGGTGCGGGCAGTGATGCTTTTGATATTGAAGTGACCGATGCGATTCAGTCGGACAAGTTCCAGCGCGACGCGGTACCGGGTGTTGAACAGCAGCTCAAAAATCCCATTTACCTGGACTATGCACACTATGCGAAACACAAGGGAAAGATCGTGATGCAATCATGAGAGACGTGGCAGTTATCGGGATCGGATGTACCACCTTTGGCGAGAAATGGGAGAGTTCGTTCCGCGATCTCTTTGTCGAGGCAGGGACACTTGCACTGGAAGATGCCCAGCTGTCAGGTGAAAAGATCGACGCTATGTATGTCGGCAACATGAGCGCCGGACGTTTTAT
>JAPKXT010000044.1 GCA_026394695.1 Methanoregula sp. | reverse complement strand
CAGGAAATCAAACCGATTGCAGAATATCTCCATGAAAACGACATCTTTTTCATCGTCGACGGCGCCCAGACCGCAGGACACATCCCGATCAATCTCTCTGCTATGCCGGTCGACGCATTCGTTTTCACCGGGCACAAGGCGCTCTTTGGCATCCCCGGTATTGGCGGATTCTATATCCGCGACCCGGATGCAATCGCGGTCACCCGCCAGGGCGGTACGGGCACGGATTCACGAACCCTCACCCACCCCTCCGATATGCCGATGCGGTTTGAAGCAGGGACGCACAATTATCCCGGAATCGCATCGCTCTATGCCGGGATTCGGTTCATCACATCAACCGGTCAGGATGCCATCGGGAAGAAAAACAATGATCTCACACATTTGTTCATCCGGGAACTTGAGAACAAACAGGGTATCACCATCTACAACGATGCACCGGACCTCCCTGTTGTATCGTTCAATATCAGCGGCATAGACAACCACGAGGCCGGCTTTATCCTTGCCCGGGCGTACAACGTGATAACAAGGACGGGTCTTCACTGCGCCCCGCTTGTCCACGAACGTATTGACGGCGGGAAAGGCTGCATCCGCGCAAGTCTCTCGTGGTTCACTACCCATGATGATGTTACAACAGCAGCAGCCGCGATCCGGGAGGTGGCAATAAGTGCGGATACTCAGGTCCGTTCAGTCTAAAATCTGCGTTGATGGCTCGCAGATGAAGGAATACGTACTCGACAAACCGCTGACGGAAGATTTCCTGAAATTCCTGGAGCAGTTCGGAACGGTCAGGTTCCTTGACCAGCTGAAAAAGCCGTATTTCTCCTTTGAAAAAGAACAGTTCATTTCCATCAAGGGCTTTGTCGGGGATAGCAATGTCGAGGTGCGGTATAAAAAAGAGTTCCATGACCTGGTTGGGGACTATTTTCACCTCCTGCTCTACTATTACGACCAGGGTACGTCCGGCATATCCCTCCTGAAAGGACAGGAGGAATCAATCCGGGAAAGGATGAACATCCGCCTTGGCCGGCCACCAGGGAGCCGCTTATGATCCCCGCACGCCTCGTCTTTGACGAACAGGCGGGAGATTATGACACGTGGTTCGATGAACACAATGCCCAGATGCTGGCGTTTTCTGAATTGCTGATAGTGATGAGCTAAGGGGAAAAAACGCAGGTTTTCACCGTTTTTTTTTAAATACCGTCTCAATGAAAACAATTATACCGTAATGAGGGGAAAAAAGTGTAATGAAAAATCCTTTCCATGTGATGCTCATTCCGACGCTGGGGTGTCCTTCCAAATGCAGTTATTGCTGGAGTTCTGAAGAGGGATCCCCCATCATGGGCATAGAGACCATCAGGGAAGTGGTGGCATGGCTAAAAAATTTCCGTGAGGACAGGGTTACTTTTACCTTCCATGGAGGGGAACCACTCCTCGCCGGCCCGGAGTTTTACCGGCAGGCACTACCCCTGCTCTCTCAGGGGTTACATCATCTGAACCCGGAATTTGCCATGCAGACCAATCTCTGGAGGATGACGCCGGAAATTGCCCAAATCCTGGCAGAATATCATGTTCCCCTTGGTTCCAGTATCGACGGTCCCCGGGAAATTAATGATCTCCAGAGAGGAAACGGCTACTTTGAAAAGACCATGCGGGGCTATGAAATTGCAAAGGCACATGGTCTCAACGTGAGATTCATCTGCACGTTTACCAACCAGTCCGTAAAGTCCCGCGAGGAGCTCTTCAATTTTTTCTTAACAAACGGGTTCACCCTTAAATTGCATCCTGCACTGCCATCATTACGTTCCGAAAATCCCAAACAATGGGCACTGGCCCCGGAAGAGTATGGAGAATTGCTGGTGTATCTTTTGGATAAATCCCTTGAGCATATCCATGACATGGACATTATGAATATCAACGACCTGTGCAGGTGCGTCTTCACCCGCCAGGGAAATGTCTGCACGTTTGTCAATTGCATGGGAAATACGTTTGCCGTGGGACCTGACGGGAGCATTTATCCTTGCTACCGTTTTGTCGGTATGCCGGAATACGTTATGGGCAGTGTGTATGACCATCCGAGTAAGGAAGACCTTGCCAAATCTGATGCATGGAAGCTGATGCACCAGTTCCGGGACTACGTGGATACGGCCTGCGGGGAGTGTAAACACATAAAGTACTGCCGGGGCGGGTGCCCGTACAATGCCATCGCTCCTACGAATGGGGTACTACAGGGAGTCGACCCCCATTGTGTTGCCTACAAAAGGATCTTTGATGAAATTACCGACCGGCTCAACAAGGAGATGTTTGATTCACCCATGATGG
>JAPKXT010000189.1 GCA_026394695.1 Methanoregula sp. | reverse complement strand
CTCGTCCTGGTTGTACGGTTCTTCGGAGAGGAGTACCCCAACATTGTCAGCGCCAACAAAACCTGCCTCTACAGGGAGTACATGAACGTAGGCGGATGGATTGATGAGTATCCCGAGTTCGCGGACTTTTACATCCACAGAACCCTGAATAGAAGGGGTGAAAGGCCATAAGCCCAAATGGTCGGGGGCTATCCCGAGAAAGATATGGTGCATCACGGTGTTGCCAACAACCGTCATATCAACTATCTGCCGGGGCGAAAATCCATTACCCACCGCCATCTGATCAATCAAGGTATTTACGGAGTTTATGAGTTCCCCTTGCATCTTTTTTACACCTTGACCAGGATGATTGGCAGAGTATGAGATACGAGACATTATGTCCGCACCAAAGAGAATCTGAGGATTTGTGGTGGAGCCGCTGGCAATAACGTTCCCATTTTTTAAATCGCATAAATAGAGCGCTACAGTAGTTGTTCCTACATCGAGGGCCAGACCGAGACAGGTTTCATTCCATCCGGGCTGCACCGCAATAATTTCTCTATCCATCCAGACGAAGACAGTGACTCTGTCTTCACCCCCTTTTACTATGTCTGCAAGGTTTTGAAGGGTAGCGAGGTCGCAAGTCAAGTCTCCAGGCCCATACTTTTCGGTGAGAAGCCTTGTTATACCTTCAAAGTAGGCATGCCGGGCTCCCCCTTCCTCTGAAGAAAGATCAATAGTATAGCTTTTCACGGCAGGATTCACCACATTCGACCTTTTGGAAAAGACCTTTTTCGCAGCCTCAGCGTTGAGAATATTCTCCCCGGGTACGAAAACAATAATATCTCCGGCGATAAGGGTCATGCATGCCAATCTGTAGCCAAGCGCTCTGTCAAGTTGCCTTATGAATTCAGTTTCTTCTGAGGTAAAAGGACTGGTCTTGCCTTCAATCACCCGGATCCTGCATTTACCGCATTTGCCTTTCCCATTGCACTGAGAATCGATATAAACACCTGACTCACGGGCGGCATCCAGAACGGTCTTCCCTTCGTCTGCAATGATCTCTTTGAAAGATGGCGCAAAAACGACCCGGTAGCTCTTCATTTGTGCGGTCCTCTTTGTTCCCATTGGGGGTAGAGTACACGAAGCTTATCACTTACTGTCTCCTTCGATATACCGCAAGTTGACCCGAGTATGAGCCCACCCTTTTTGAACGAATGTTCTGCGAGGCCGATTTCTTGGCTGATCTGTTCTTCTTTCCAGGCCATAATGTCTACGTGTCCCATGAAAGATAGCCTTTCACCAAACTGCTCCTTCAATTCATAGAGATTTAGCCCTGCCTGCGTATCGACAGGGTGGATACAATCTCATACCCTGCCTCTATCAAAAGTTCAATAACCTTCCTTATATCACCGTCTGAATGGAAAAATGTAAAAAGACCGTTTTCCTTTATTATCTCTGCAATTTGTTTGTATACTGGCAAAACCACATCAGTGAAATAGTGAAATGAAAAAAGGAGTCCCTTGTTTCCGGCTATATCGTCAGCTATCGCTATTGCCCTGAAGCCATTGACATGGGCTGATCTGGCCTTTTTTCCCGTATCTCTCAACAGTTTTGTCGCTATGTCCGAGAAAAGGGATGGGTTGTTTTTCATACTTAACATGGCATTGAAAAATCCGTGATTTTCTATTAGGCTGGAAACTGGTCCATTTATGCACCCGACAATGAAGTACTGCCCAAGTTCTTTATATCTCATCTCAGACAAAAGAGACCGGGACCATTCTGTATTGAGTTCAACCCCTATTACAGAAAGTCCCAGACATTGAGCTGCTGTTTCCAACTGTTTTACATATTGCCCTCTATGTGTGCTGAAAAAGTGGTCGAGAAAGTCCCTGCCGATGAACAGTTCACCTCGAGGTAAAAAGCTTACATTATTATGGCTGAGGGCATTTATAACAGTATCAATGTGGAGAGACACTTTTCAGCTTCCTGCAATATGTAGTATAACGCCTGGCCCGATTGTCACGACCCATCAAAAGATCCGCTGCCATGATGTAAGGCTTCATTCTCGCCGCATTCACTATGGCGGAGGTAAGCCCTCCCTGAACTGCAAGGGAGAGAAAAACCGCATTTATCACCATCCGGTCAGGCAGCCCGAAGGATACATTACTTGCCCCCAGTATAAGATTAAGCCCCCACATCTGTTTGACCATCTTCATCGTTTCGAGGGTGATGATCGCCGCCATATTGTTTACTGCACTTGACTCTGCTACACAATCAGCGAGAATATCCTCAGGACCAATACCTGCTTCCTTTGCCTTCTCAACAATGTGTGTGATAATTTCCAGCCTTCTCGCCGCATTATTCGGGATACCTGAACTATCTGAAGCCAGTGCGACGAACGCAGTATTGTATTTCCTTACCAGAGGCAGGATCTGCTCCAGTATAGAATATTCTCCAGTTACCGAGCTGATGATCGGCTTACCGCACCCCAACTGTAATGCCTTCTCAAGGGCAGCCGGATTTCTGCTCTCTAAACAGAGCGGTACATCCACTGTCTTTATGACTTCTTCGGTAACCCGGGGAAGGGTAGC
>JAPKXT010000178.1 GCA_026394695.1 Methanoregula sp. | reverse complement strand
GAGCGCCAGATCATCAACCAGATGCTCGAGCTCTCCTTACTCGATACCGGAAAAATTTCCCTGAAGTACTCGGTATTCTCTGTTCCGGACCTGCTCAAAAAGATCATCGATAACGGCAGATATTGGGAAAACGCAGAGATTACGATCGATGTCCCCCCCAATCTCACCTTTGAAGCCGATGAGAACAAGATCTCTATTGTAATAGACACCATGCTCTCCAATTCAGTGAAATACTCCACCCCGCCACGGAGGATCCGGATCGGGTACCAGACTTCCCCCTATGACAAAATGCACCGGCTCTCCATCCAGGACAACGGTGTCGGCATCACGGATACCCAACTGGATGAGATCTTCGAATCTTTCCAGCTTTCCGACAACGGAAACGCAAGCAGGAAGTTCGACCGCATCGGGCTTTCCCTCCCCATTGCAAAAAAATACATCAGGATGCACAAGGGGTATATCAGTGTGGACAGCATCGTGAACATCGGGAGCACATTCTCTATTCACCTCCCGAAACAGAAACCTGCGGAGGTTGAGTTCAATGACGCTTAAAATTATGGTAGTAGAGGATGATCAGCCCATTCTCGATCTGATGGATCTGTTGATCCGAAAACTCAGGTATGAGCCGGTTCTGATCGCAAACGGGCCCGAAGCACTTAAACAGGTGAAACTGGAACCACCCGCCCTCATCCTGCTGGATATCATGATGTCGCCTATCAACGGGTGGGAATTTTTGGATAAACTTCGCGGGGAATATAACATGCGGGAGATACCGGTCATTCTTTTTACTGCTTCTCCGTCTATTGATGAAAAGATGGCACTGCTTAATGACCCACATCTCGGGGTGCTCACAAAACCAGTCTCATTTGCTGAACTGAAGGCAGGAATTGAGTTCTACCTCAAATAAAACTTGAATTACCATTGACCTCATATATCATAAGTACCTGATTTTTTAATAATCGGGTAATTACCAGTCCAGTCAGCGCAGGGAAGATTCATGTTCTCGGTCCTTTTCATTGATGATGAAACGGAACTCCTCAATGTCACAAAGATCATGATAGAGCAGACTGGTGAGTTTTGCATAGACTCTTCAGTTTCTGTAACCGATGCCATCCGCAAACTGGAGACTACTTCTTATGATGCGATCGTTTCCGGTTACCGGTTGCCGGATAACGACCGTGATTCGCTGGTAAAATTTATCCGTTCCCGGTACGGCAGGCTCCCCCTTATCTTCGTCGCAGGTATAAGAACAGAAAATATCGCACGTGATGCGTCCAATGGTGATGCAGATTTTTACCTCATGAGATGTGAAAATGCACAAGACCCTTCTGCCGATCTGGAACATATGATCCGCCAGGCTGTCCTGCAACGGCAGGAGGATGAGGAAAAAACGGGAGGGTCTTTTAGTGGGTATAAGGAAAGGCGAAAAACTGCATGTGACCAGCTCCGGAAACGTGCATCTTTCACCGACCAGAACCCGGATCCGATTATTGAGATTGACCCGAATGGGGAGATTCTCTATGCCAATCCTGCATGCATTACCTGCTTAAAAAATCTTCACATGCCAGAGAACCCCGCGGCATTTCTTCCTCCGGATAGTGATGCAATTTTCCAATCCCTCTCTGCAGGAAAAATTCCTGTCCTGTACCGGGAAGTGCCGGTTGGCGACGCACTGTTTGAAGAGAGCCTGGGTCTCTCTCCAGACGGTTTTGCAATCAGGATTTATGCCCATGATATCACCCGGTGGGTCAGGAGGGTCCAGGCGCTTGAACAGGCAAACCGGAAAATGAGCCGGCTCACCGGCATTACCCGGCACGATATCAAGAACAAACTTACCGGTGTTTTAGGATATCTTGAGCTGGCAATCGAATCAACAAGTGACCCTGCCCTGATCGAGTATTTGCACCGGGCGGAATCATCTGCTACGGCGATTCGGCACCAGGTGGATTTTACCAAAGATTACGAGAATCTCGGGAGTAACATTCCCTCATGGGTGGAGGTCTCTGCTATCATTACTGACGTGAAGAAACGCCTTGACCTCACTGCAATCACCTTAAATGACCAGTCGGCCGGTATCAGCATCTATGCAGATCACCTGTTCTCCCAGGTCTTGTTTGACCTGATGGATAATTCGCTACGACATGGTGAGCATGTCACCGGCATCTGTATCAGTGGTCAGATGACAGAAGCCGGTTTTACACTCATATACGAAGATGACGGCGTAGGCATTCCGGAAGATAAAAAAGAGAAAATTTTTGGCCGGGTTGTTGACAGGAGATCCGGTATCGGGTTGTTCCTTGTCCGCGAGATTCTCTCTATTACCGGAATCACCATTAAGGAAAATGGCTCACCGGGCAAAGGAGTAAGATTTGAGAT
>JAPKXT010000120.1 GCA_026394695.1 Methanoregula sp. | reverse complement strand
ACTAAACATCATTGAAATTGCTGAATCAAAGAGGACCGGAAACCTGTCACCATCTCAACAGGAATTGGTTAAAGATGGGGAAGGGGCTCGCGTCCTTGCTGCGATCCCTCATGATACACAGGCAATCGTTCTTGATCCTGGAGGAGAACGGTGGTCAAGCGAGAATCTTGCAGAACAAATCCACCAATGGGAAATTTCCGGACGGAACAACCTCTGTTTTATAATCGGGGGAGATCTTGGTTTATCTGATATGGTTCTTACCAAAAGCAACATTCGGCTCTCTCTCTCTCCGATGACATTCACTCACCAGATGGTCCGGCTAATCCTTCTCGAACAACTCTATCGTGCATGTAAAATCAATCACAATGAGCCATACCATAAGTAGGACCAGGTATATTTTTTTGGAAAAATTCTTAAAAAAGGGTTTTATTGCTGCTCTGCATTTGCAGAAGGCGTATCTTCCTCCTCATCCGGCTGAATATTTTTCATGGAGGGGAAGAGGATCACTTCTTTGATGGAATTGTTGTTTGTCAGGATCATCACCAGCCGGTCGATGCCAATGCCGACACCCCCGGTCGGGGGCATGCCATAGCCTATGGCATTGATGAAATCGTAATCGATCATCTGTGCTTCAAGGTCACCAAGTCTCCGCTTCTCATCCTGTGCCTCAAACCGCTCCTTCTGATCGATCGGGTCATTCAGCTCTGAGAACCCGTTGGCAACTTCCATGCCATAGATAAACAGTTCGAACCGCTCGGTGAACCCCTCTTTGGTCCGGTGTCGTTTTGCCAGCGGGGAGTTCTCCACCGGGAAGTCATGGATGAATGTCGGCTGGATCAGTTTCTCTTCTACCAGACCTTCAAAGAAATGAACAAGGAATTCGCGCTGGGATGTGGGTTTATCCGGTTCATCGAGCTTGTTCTGTCGTGACAACGCACGAAGCTCATCGACGGTATGTGCAAAGATATCGATGCCGGTGTGTTCCAGGACCGCATCGGCCATGGAGTGTTTCTTCCATGGTTTTTCAAAATTCAGGACCGTGTTCTCAAAGGGGATCTGGAATGTTCCATGAATTTCATTGATGGTTGAAGATATAATTTCCTCGGTAAGTGCCATCATATCCTTAAAATCATGGTATGCCCAGTAAATCTCAACCATCGTGAACTCCGGGTTATGGTGGGTATCAACAGCCTCGTTGCGGAAATTTCTTGCGATTTCAAAGACCTTTTCAAAACCCCCGACAACCAGTCGCTTGAGATACAGTTCGGGTGCGATCCTCATGAAAAGTTTCTGGTCAAGGAAGTTGTGGTATGAGGTAAACGGGCGGGCATTAGCGCCCCCGTATACCGGTTGGAGGATGGGGGTTTCGAATTCAAGGAACCCGTGGTCATCAAGATACCTGCGGATTAATGAGATAATTTTGCTCCGGTTCCTGAATGTCTGCCTGCTCTCTTCATTGACGATGAGGTCAATATAGCGCTGCCGGTAGCGTTTTTCGACATCTTTTAACCCATGGAATTTCTCAGGGAGAGAACTGATTGCTTTACACAGGATGGTTACTGTATCAACCCAGATAGTAATCTCGCCCAGTTTTGTCCGGAACACATGACCGGTTACGCCGATGATATCTCCCCGCTCAATGAACTGGTTGAACAGATCAAACTGTTCATCACCAATATCGTTTTTCCGGATATAGAGCTGGATCTTGCCGTTTTCATCCCCGAGATCGGCAAAAAGTGTCTTACCATGGTTTCGTACAATGTACACCCTGCCTGCAGTTGAAACCCGTTCAGAACTCTTTTCATGGGTAATATCCGCATACCGGGCCTTGATCTCCTGGACAGAATTCTTCCGGTCGAACGTGCAGGGATAGAGGTTGACACCTTTTTTCTGGAGTGCACGTACTTTATCGAGTCTGATCTGGTCAAAATCTAAATTTTCAGTGGGATTGGTCATCGGAAAGCACCCATTTTAAGGATGATGTGTATCTTAATGGTTCGATTTCGATCGTAATAATACCATCAGCATTTGCGCCGGAAGAACGTTCGCTGTGGTTGCTGCTTTTTATAAAACCGGAAAAAGGTATTCCCTGCCAGAAGAATTGACCATCAGACTCGTTATTTTCCTTTGCGCTTCTTCAGCATATCGGATGTGTATTTTAAAAGTCCATAGATACCATCTGATGACGGATGGACTTCAATAAAGTCCTCAAAATCATGAACGGAAAAATGGCGCTTCATAAGAAACGCCATATATCCGGCAATGAGTCCTCCGTCAGGTCCTGCTGCACAGAAACCCATGAGTGCCCCGCTTTCGGGATCAACCATTACTTTGGCGAGCCCGGTCTCTCCGGACGGAACTGACCAGAATGTGCCTGGTCCTGCAGGTCCGGGAATCATAAGAGAAGCCGCACCCTCCGTTTCATGTACGCAGAACGCAAGTTCATGGGCAAGATTAATCGACTGCGGGATATACCGCATATCCATGGTGCGGGATTTTCCAAGGATTGTATCTGCTGCAACAATTCCCTGGTAACGGGCAACGGGTGTCAGATACGGGGGACCAATGACATCTCCACAGGCATAGACCCCCGGGACACTTGTCTGCATATGGCGATCGACAATAACCTCACCAATTGGGCCTTTTTTTACACCCTGCAGCATTTCAGAGCGTGGGAGCAGCCCTGTGGCGATCAGGACTGCATCAGCATCAACATCATCATCCTTATCGTTGGACTTTACATGAACCCCGGTAACACGCGATTCCCCGGTTAACGACTGGACGGTGGCAACCTCCCGGATCTCCACCCCACCTAGTTCCTTAATTGCGAGATCACGGAGATGTTTATCAGTATTTTTCAGAAAGGAACTCCTGCTGATGAGGGTCACCTCGCTGCCGAACATGCTAAAAATATAGGCAAACTCGGCAGACATCACCCCCCCTCCAATGATTGCCAGTTTTTTGGGGAGTTTTTTTATATGGAAGAGGGTATGGGGAGTATACACCCCCTTGAGATCGATCCCCTTGATATCAGGAATATTTGGACGGGATCCGGTGGCAGCTATGACTGCCTCTGTCTCAACCTGTTCATCATCAACAAAAACCCTCTTTCCTACGATCCTCCCGGTTTTACCATAGATAATGTTTACTCCGGCAGATCGGGTTTCGGTGTCAAGAACAAAAGCGATCTTCTCCTGAATTGCATGCATTTCTGAAAAAATTTTTGAAAAATTGATATCTGGAACAGCATCAATAATCCCAAGGTTTTGAAATGTATGGGCTGAATGGATCATGCGGGCGATATCATTCAGTGCACAGACCGGCATACATCCAAAATGGAGGCATTGACCCCCAATCCCTCCGTGCTCTATGAGACTGACCGCTTTACCTGCAGAAGCAAGCCGGATTGAAGCGAGCCTGCCTGCCGGGCCACTCCCAAGAACAACGATCATGGGTTTTCCTTTACCACAAACTGAGAAATTCTGATCCTTTTAACGAGAGGAACATAGGATATCTTCAAAATAATTGTATCCTGTGCGACTCCTCTTCTTAGAATATTTCTACCCCTTCATCCATTGGTTCTGAAAGCAGTTCACCGGTAAAGGCGTTTATCTCTACAATCTTCTTGCCCCGGATCTGCCAGACCGGAATATAGACCTGCCGTGTATCAACAGAGATATTTTTCTTTTCAGGTTTGAGGATCTTCTCTTCATAGAAGATTGCATCTCCTTTCTCCTGTTTGATTCGAACCTTCTGGGTGAGCCTGTCGATCAGCTCATTGACAATCCGGTCCGTTGCCTCCTCTTTCCGGATATGGGGATCAGAGACTTCAGAACCACCGGGAATCTCCGTCTCTTCAACCTGCTTTCCATCAAGCTCGATCTTTATCCCGTTGATTGCATTGATTGCACCCCATCCGTCAGCATCAAACGGAATTCGGCGGTCCTTGTAGACCTGTTCCCCGCTACTTGTATAATGGAAAAGGAAATAAGGTATGAACCGGAGTTTTGCAGTTCCCTGTACTCCCCCGATACGAACCGCAGCCTGTTCAGTGATTTTTATCGGGTAATGCGGGAGCGTTATGCCAGATGGTTCTTCTTTTTGTTTTGTCTCCTTTTCAGAAGAAGCAGATGCAATAGTTGCTTTTTTGCCTTTTGACGGGGTGAGATCCAGTGCCAGTTCGCGGTCAAGAATATCAGCGAGCACTGCTTCACCCGTATACCGCACAAATTCGTCAACACCCCATTGGATGCAGTTCTCGGTTATAATATCCTTATCAATAGAAAAAAGAAGTTTCTTGCAGGACATCTCATGATCATCAATCATAAGACTGTAATTGGTTTTGTCAAACTGCCCGATAATGTCACTGTTGTTTGAACAGAGCACCAGAAGGCACGTGCCGTCGCGTACCGCAGAAAGGTCAAGGGGCTCATCCACCTCTTCGACCTCAAAACGGGCTGCCTCAAGAATGAGTCGCATGGCATTCTTGGCTTTTTCCCGCATATCATGTTCCATATTAAATAAATTGCCATGGGCTTATAGAACAATTTTTCTATTGCGATGTCTGAAATTACTATAATGTCCGTCCCGCTCAAATTTATCAACCACAGCATTGAAGATTTCGCAATGCAGGTGACTTTTGATCCGGTCTCTGGCGACGGCAAGGTCGTTTATAACTTATCGGTCATTAAAAATGAAGACCTCGACTTTGCAATTTCAACACTTAAGGATGCATATAAGACTGGTGTCACGGTAAGCGGACTGGTCAAATTCTTCTCTTCCGAACAGAAAATTGCAGGATATGTGATACCGAAAGGATGCACGGGTATCTGTACCTTATGCAGTATAACGTTTGATGGTCTCCTCATCCGGCGTGGTATCCCCATCAACCCCATCGGAGGGGGGGTTGTCGAGATAGAAAAACGCACACCGCTGCGTTTCACTCACATTATTATGTACGAACACACGACAATCGATCCCCTTCAGGTGCTGATCTCCCAGAAGACGACCTCTGTTACCAGCGTGATGCGCACAGGAAGCGGGGCTATTCTTGCAAATATCCGGGAGTTCCACATGGAGGCAGAATCCCGGGTCGGTACAGTACTGGATGAACTCTCCAGCAGCAGTTTCTCCGGCATTCTTGAAGTGGGAATGCCAAACCTTCCTCTTCTTGGAGTACCAGTGAGCCCCCAGTTTGTTGCGATTGCAGCTGTTGGCGGTACAAATCCAATGGCTGCAATACGCGAGGGTGGTCGCTGGGTGCAGATCCAGGCAATGAAGGGACTGATGGAAATTTCGCAAATGGAAGAAATACGGGATTTTTAAAAAGAAGCAATCCCTTTTTTATCCGGTTTTTTTGGCCCACTCAAAGATCAGGGTATAATAACGCACAAAAAAACGGATGAATCCTTCGGATTCTGAAAACAGTGCCACTGCATCCTCTTCACCGACTCCCACGATCACCATTACGCTACGACTGTCAATGATACAGACACCACCCGCCATCATCTCCTTTGCCTTATCGAGTTCTTTTGGGATTTCGGGATGTTGTATGATATATACGTTCATTTTTTCCGGTAGATCTCCCGTCCAGTGAGGAGTGATTATTTCAACGCTGAGATGATCTGCCATGGTGGTGAGTTTCTGTTTGACATCCGGTGATAAAATCTGGGGGTGAGCGATAATTCTGATCCCGTGCTTTGCATGGGAAATAAGATCGGTGAGTTTTTTCTGGATATTTTCGATGCCATAAATATTCCATATCAGCTCCTCATTCCCAATTCCCGGGCTCATACGTTTACGGTATATCAGGGTTAAAGTCTCACGTGCATATTTTGCATCCATCTCGATATGGTCCATCAGTTTTGTAATAGCGTCTTCGGGAGAATAGGCAGCAAACCGTTTGGGTGCAGACTGGGATACAGATACGAGTCCTTTATCCAGAAGTTGATCAATAACCGTGTATACCGATGCGCGTGGAACACCGGAAATCTCATGAATTTCGCTTGCCGTAGCACTGGCAACTCTAAGGAGTGCAATATATACACGTGCCTCGTATTTTGTCAGTCCGAGTGATTTGAGACATTCAGTAACACGGTCGGAATTTTCTGACGGCAATTTCATTGAAACATCCCTTTATATCCTGCAATTATAAATGTTGTTATAACAATAACAACAAGTGATCGATGATGAAATATTACAGATTGACAATCGTTTTTCTTGCGCTGTGGTTGTGCTGCAGCATCCCGGTCATGGGCGTGACCACGTATCTGGGTGGAAGCCCTCAAATGTCGGCATTAATATCAGGTGTTAACGAGTTTTCCCCGGGGCAGGACGCTACTATAAAAGTAATCGTGCAGAATACTGGTGTTGACCGTCTGAAATTTACCTTGGGCGGATCCATTGACAGGGATGATCTTCCCACAACCGCAAAGATGGTTACGGTTGGACTTTCTGCCGGGAATGCTCCGATAATTGTTAAAAACGATCCACAGAATGTCGGAGATATTAAAAGCCAGGGCATTGTTACGGTGGCAATCACAATCAGGATCCTCTCCAATGCCACTGAAGGAGAATATCAGGTTCCACTCACCCTCAGGTACACGTATCTCGTATCATCTGAACAGGCTGCAAGTGATACTCTCGAGTCTAATTACCAGCAAATGAACGAGACTTTCCCGATAACAATAAAAATCAAGCCGCAGGTAAAGATTGAAGTTCTTGAAGCCGTGCCGGAAAACCTGAATGTCGGGAGCGAAGGATACCTGAACCTTAAGATAAAAAATGCCGGGTCAGAGGATGGCAGAAAGGCTACCGTGAAGATAATCCGTAACGGGGCAAGCCCGATAATTCCTACCGACAGCAGCGTTTTTATCGGGGATTTCCCCCATAACGGAACGGTTACCTGCAGATATAAGGTAGCGATTTCCACTGAGGCGGAAAAACAAATCTATCCGGTTGACGTTATCGTGATGTATGAGAACCGTGACGGGGAAGTAGTTACATCGGATTCTGATACGATCGGAATTCCCGTTGGCGGAAAAATCAGTTTCACTATCACTTCGGGAACGGTGCAGGTTATGCAGGGATCACAAAACGTGATCCAGGTAGAATACAAGAACAATGGCACTTCTATTGCATACAATGCCCAGGCACGGCTTTCAGCAGTTGAACCTTTCAAAAGCACTGATGACACTGCATACCTCGGTGATCTGAAACCGGGCGAAACAGCGACCGCACGTTACCAGATGAGTGCGGATGATGCGGCGGTGGTAAAGGACTATTCCATTGATACTGAGGTAAGGTACCGTGATGCACTGGACAACAGCCATATCTCCGACACAATTAATGTACCGGTCCAGGTTCAACCAAAACCGGCATCGAACGGATTCATACAGGTCCTTCCCGCAATAGTGGTTATCGCCCTGATTTGTATCGGTACCGGGTATTATGTCCTTGTAATGCGAAAGAAGAAGTGATGTTTAGATGGGAAGGGGAACTCCCTCAACCTGCGGTGCGGACGATCGAGGAGATGCGTTCAGTTCTTGCCGATCCCCAGTGTGAGAGTAGCGGATCCCTCTATTATATGTACCGGGATCTGGCAAAGTCGGATGCAGACTGGACCTGGTTGCACCACCATAACCTGCGGTATGATCTTACGGTCATCCCTTCCCGGTCACTCTGTGGCGAGTGGGTGAAGACCAAGGGGCATTATCACCCAAAAAACCCGGCAGGGATCGGCTATCCGGAGATCTATGAAGTTATTGAAGGCAAGGCACACTACCTCCTCCAGTCACGGATACTTGATGATATAGTGATGGTCTCTGCGAGTGCCGGTGACCTGGTAATTATCCCGCCGGATTATGGACATATCGCGATAAACCCTGCCCGGGATACAACGCTGGTCATGGGAAATATTGTTTCATCCGCGTTCCAAAGTGAGTACGGGGAGTATGAAAAATATCATGGTGCTGTGTATTATGAGATGAGTTCCGGCATATTACAAAAAAATCCCTTTTATTCTGTCTTTCCGCCAATACGGTATCTCGGGGCAAGTTGCGGGAGGGGGACACACCGGATCTGCAAACCGCCCCTTTACGATTTGATCGGCTACGAGGATGCACTCTCGTTCCTTAATTATCCGGAAAAATTTCTTACGGTTTTTTCTGTTCTTCTAAAAGGTTAGGTGCAGGTAGTCTTTTGTGCGAGCTTTTTCTCACGATCTCAAGCACCTTCTCTTCTGTGGGAGTAGCAGCCTGCCAGCCCTGCAGTTCAAGTGCCTGGAGTGATGCATCGATTGTTTCATAGGAAAACCCGAGATCTTCTTCATCGCTCTGCCCATCCCATAAACCGGCTGAAGGAGCCTTGTTTATGATCGACTCAGGAATTTTTAGTTCCCTGGCGATGCTGTATATCTCAGTTTTATACAGGTGTAACAGTGGCTGGATGTCCGCTGCATTATCACCAGACTTTGTGCAGTAACCGAGCATATACTCGCTCCGGTTGGAGGTACCACACACAATTGCATGGTCACGGTTGGCGTGATAATACAAAACAGCCATACGGATCCTCGCCATCAGGTTGCCGAGCAGGTACCGGGATTCTTTAAATTCCGGTATTTTTTTAAACCCTTCAAGCATGGGTTCTATGCTTACCACCCGGTGCTCCATACCCATTTGCTTACAGAGTGCTGCCACGTCTCTGATATCTGCAGGGTTGCTCACTTTGGAGGGAAGAGAGAGTCCAAGCACCTTATCCCCACCAATTGCCCGGCAACAGAACGTCGCTGCAACCGCGGAGTCTACACCCCCGCTCAGTCCAATGACAATTCCTTTACACTTACTGGTCCAGTATGTGTATCGGATCATCTGCTCAACCTGCCCCATCCTGCATCCAAGTTCTGTTGCCATGCACATCACAACATTTAGAGTAGATGGATGAACTTTTTCAATTGTCTGGTATTCCCTACGGCTATAACAGCTTCCCCCTCTGTCAGAATCAGATCCTTATCAGGAGCAACAACCGAACGGTCCGGGCCTTCAATACCGATGATCCTTACACCTGTTTTTCTGCAAAACCAGGAAACCGTATTGGGATAGGTCTTCATAATATGTTTCATAACCACCATGTCGCCGTTGGGAAGCTCAAGGAGGATAGTCACGGTACCAGCAAGGATGATCCTTGCAATAGTCTGTCCCCCGATAGTTGGGAGAAGCGCGACATAATCTGCACCTGCCCTATAGAGTTTGTCCACCGATGCCGGGTCATTGGCGCGTGCAAGAATGCGGATACCCGGGTTGAGATTACGTGCCATAAGCGTAGTGAAGATATTCACATCGTCATTGTTCAGTGCGACAAAACAGTACTGTGCTTCTTCAACACGTGCCTGTTTCAGTATATGCTCATCTTCGGCATTTCCGATAACCTGGTTGACATCCTGCCGTTTGGAGTCAACGACGATGCATGAGATACCGGATAACTGGAGTTCCTGGTACACTGCCAAACCCACATCACCAAACCCTGCAATAACTGCAAGTGCCTGACCATGTCCGTCCGCACCAAACTCATCGCGGATTGCTGAAACAATTGCATCCGCCGTGCCAAAGAGAAAGAGCGAAGTGGTGTGGTCTATTATATCGTCGTCCTGTGGACGGGGAATGAAATTACCTGTTTTCCAGAGGAATAGTACAAGGATACCGTAACGCTCGAAAAGCTGAAGTTCCCTCAGGGTCTTACCTTCGGCATTACATCCCGGGCACACGGGAATATTGATCAGCCGAAGTTCATTGAATGACCGGTTCTGTGGATTGACACTAATCCGGTCAAGCCCGGGAATTTCCGGAAGTGTATCGCCGCTCATATTGAGTACAGCATGGCGTGCAAGAATTCTCCCGGTCGTATGTTTTGGTGAGAGCACATACTCTGCACCCGCATATCGTAGGTAACGGTCAAAGGATAGTTTGTCGACTATGGAGATGATCTTGCCCTGTGCCAGTTCACGAATACTCAGGACGATATTTGCGGTCAGTCGTTCATCTTTACAGATGACAATATAGCTTGCATGTGCGAGGTGTGCCCCGGACCAGGTATTCGGATCCGTATAATCTCCCCAGATGACGTACGCCCGCTTACGGTAATTCGTGGCAATTTCGAGTGCCACTGTCTTATCCTGCTCGATAATTACGATATCATGGTCGGAAATAGTCAGGCTGTCAATAACAGACCGGGTGAGCTCATTATATCCCATGACAATGGTGTGCCCATACAGGTGATGCGGGGTCCTTCGTGGAGGTGATGGAGCGAGCAGGGTGGTAAGGAACGGGGCAAGGAGCAGCGGGATAACAACGAAGATCATGATAACGCCGGACAGCATGATCTGGATTGCCAGCAATCGTGTGAGGTCGGCTGAGAATGGCAGTAACCATCCATACCCGACAGTTGTCATGGATTCGACGACGAAGAGAAGTGCTTCGGTCCATGAGAGGGGTTTGTTTTCCAGCACGGGGTAATAGGAATGAAATATGTATGTATAGACCCCGATCAGTAACGCAAACGCGAGGAAATAAATAGAAATTTGTATGCTGGGAGAATTCCGGATTGCCCGCCATACCCGTCCACGTTTAAGTACCACTTGAAATCACCTCGTCAATTATCCGGCAGCTCGGGCATTCCCCTTCAGTGGGTTCCCCGCATTGTTCACAAAAAGGAATCGAACCCGCGATGGAACCACTCACCCCGGTCAGATTTTTTTTCAGGTTCGTGAGTGCATATTTTGTTGCAGGGTGCCGGAGAGTGTAATCGTTAAGCATCGTCTTAACATCCCCCTGGAACGGATCGTTTTTGTAAGGACAGCATGACTGGTTAGACCCTTCGAGGTGAAGATCGGCATAAAGTGCCACCTCCATTTGAGGAATAGAGATAAACGGGCGGATCATAGTGATTTTTGCCCTGACGGGACGTTCAAAGCCAACAATCTGTTCAGGAGTTCCCTGCAATATATTTTTCAGAACCGATACTGCCCCATCATCCAGAGTTTCGCCGAGGGCAAGTTTCGTTACTCCATGTTCACCGGCAATCCTGTTCAGCAGGGAATTTTTGATCACGTGACAATACGTGCAGGAAAGATTGATTCCTTTCTTGTGTGCGAACTCATCTGCGGTAATCCCAAAGTTCTCCAAAAAAGACACGGGGATACATTCTACATCCAGCTTCCGGGCGATCCGTATCGCACATCCCGGGTCACTATACCCGGTGATTCCCTCATCGATGGTAATGGCAGAGATACGGATGTCGCGGCGGTTCGAGGTAAGTTTTTTTAAAAAATAGAGGAGTGCACTGCTGTTTTTTCCTCCTGAAAGTGCAACAGCGATATGATCACCGGGGATCATCCAGCGGTTCCTGCGGATTTCATATTTTGCTTTTGCCTCAACATCATCTTCAACATGTTGTTTGCAGAGGTGCTGCCCGGAGTACTCCTGAAAAAGTATTGCCTTCCTCCCGCACTTGTTGCACTGCATTTGCCAAATCCATTCTAATCTGGACGATAAAAGATGTTTAAAGTTGTGCTGAGTGATAATGTATGTCTGGTAAGATGCGATTTTTATAGTCTGGAACATAATCACTCTAACGATTATGGTTATCGCCGCGGAACGCATCCGCACGCTGAATAAATATGAAAAATCCATCCTCAACACGCTTGAACGTGGGATGAAACGGTACGAATGGGTACCGCTGGAACAGATCAAAATCGCCACCAGGCTATCAGAATCTGAGGTCAACTACCGTCTCGCCCGCCTGATCGACTGGGGTATGGTGCGGTTCAATCCCGTGCCCTACGATGGGTATGCCCTCGTTTTTGGCGGTTACGACACGCTGGCTCTCTCTACCCTGACCCGGAACGGGACGATATCCGCACTCGGCTCACGTATCGGTGAGGGAAAGGAGTCTGTTGTCTATGAAGCACTCGGGCTTGGTCCGGTAGCAATCAAGTTTCACCGGGTTGGGCAACGGTCTTTCTCATCAGCCCGTCTCAACCGGGATTACATGCCGGAAGAAGGTCATTGCCCATGGCTGATCGCATCCCGGAGATCCGCCGAGCGGGAATACCAGGCCCTTACTGCCCTGCACCCAAAAGTCAGCGTCCCGCTGCCCATTGGTCAGAACCGTCATACCGTGGTGATGGCATTGATAAACGGTCCGAATCTCAATCATTGCCGGCTTGAAGAGCCGGTTGAAGTACTTGATGAGATACTCACATACGCCGGCATTGCCTATGGTGAGGGAATTATCCACGCCGATCTCTCGGAATATAATATCCTCATGGAGGAGGGCAAGTGCGTATTTATTGACTGGCCACAGTGGGTAGGAACAACTCACGTAAATGCACAATCTATCCTTGAGCGGGACATCGATAATATCCTCACCTATTTTAAACGAAAATACAACGTGGAGTACGATCGCGGGGATGCGATGCGATGCGTGATCGATTAAGGGTCTTTGGTATTGACATCATCAAAGGATCCGTGAGGTCCCGATCCCGCCGTCCGATGTATGCCCTTGTCCGGATGGAGGGGCAGGTCATTGAGAGTGAGTCGGAGGTTTCGATGTTCCGGCTCTTTAGGATGCTCAACGAGGAACAACCGGATATCCTTGCAGTTGACAGTATCCAGGAGATTGCCGCTGACCAGCATGACCTCTTTTTCTTTTTACAGGCATTGCCTCCCCAGACACGGCTCGTCCAGGTAACAGGCGGAGAACGTAAGGAGACGCTTGGTAAGGTTGCTGCCCGGTATAATATCAGTTTTAACCGGTTTGATCCATTCGCCGAAGCCCGCACAGCAGCGCAGGTAGCCTCTCTTGGGGCAGGAGCAGAGATCATCGCGTTTGAGAACGAGAGCGAAGTTGTTGCAAGCCGGCACCGGTCCTTAGGAAAAGGCGGATGGAGCCAGAACCGCTACGTGCGAAAAATTCACGGGGCGGTGCAGTTGAAGGGGCGGGAGATTGAGATGGCTCTTGTTGCAGCCGGGATAAGGTATGAAAAGAAGGAGACCCGGGCGTTTGGCGGGTGCAGCAGGGTAGCGTTCCGGGTCTTTGCGAAAAGGGACCAGGTCCCGGTCTCCACGTATCGTGGTTCCGATGTTCAGGTGCGGATCAGTGGTAAACGCCTTGAGCGGATCCGGTTCCGCCCACTCTCAGGAAAGCCCCGGTACCTGATTGTCGGTATCGACCCTGGTACAACAACCGCAATAGCGGCGCTCGATCTGGATGGCAACCTGCTGCATCTTGCGAGCTCCCGCCAGATGAACATGGGAGATGTGGTTGAATCACTCTACAGGGTGGGAAAACCCCTCATTATAGCATCAGATGTGCAGGAAATGCCCTATTCTGTGGAGAAAGTACGACGGGCATTTTCTGCTGTTGCGTATACTCCAAAACAGGATGTGAGTGTTGAGACAAAGGTGGATCTTACGTCAGCGTTTTCGTATGGAAACGATCATGAACGTGATGCACTTTCTGCAGCGCTCGATGCCTATCGCCAGTACCGTCACAAGTTCCAGAACCTGCTGAAACGGGTTCCTCCGGGTCATGACCTTGATGAAGTCCGGGCACGGGTTATCCGGGGCCAGTCTCTTGATCAGGTAATCGGTGACATGAATGCCGTAACTACCGCTCCGGTGATCGATATACACCCGGTCCCCGTTGAGGTGAAGCATGATGAGAAGGCACGAGTGCTTGACGGGATGGTGAAGCGCCTGCGAACGTTTGTAGCTGAGCTACAGGAAGAAGTAAAGGAGAAGGACTTTGAAATCCAGAGACTCCAGGCACGCGTCCGGAAGATTCACACGTCGCAGGATGCACAACTTGCAAAGGATACCGAAGTGATGAAAAAAGATGTGATCATCCAGAGCTTAAAAAAACGGTTGCGCAAGGAAGAGCGGTATAACCGGAATCTTTCAAAACGCCTCGTACGCATCAAACAGTTTGCCGAGTTGTCGATGGATGGCGAGGTGCTACCGGTCAAGGTGATGGATGCACTGACAAAAGAAGGGCTTCGCCGCCTCAATGAGGATATTGGGATAGTAGAAGGATACATTATCTTTGTAACCCTGCTTGATGGCTGGGGAAGAAGTGTGGTTAAGGACCTTGCAGAAATCCGAATAAAAGCGGTTGTTACTGATGCCGCGGCACATGCAGAAAGTGATCCCCGGATGCTTCCGGTATTCCGGGAATTAAAAGTCCCCCTGCTTTCTGATAAGGATGCGGGTGTTCAGGTCAGAGGAAAGCGAGGGCTCTCCGGGAAGGAGACGCTTGAAGCTGCTCTTAAGTGCTGGCAGGAAGAGCAGGCGCAGCACGAACGGGAAAAGAAATCTGAAATGATCGAGCACATATTCAAAGAGTATAAGAGCGAACGGGGTAAGGAGGTGCGTAAGAGTGGATGACCGGGAACTCTTAACTGTCGTAATGGGAATTGTCGGAAAAGAGAAATGCCTTGATGATTGTGCCGAAGTCCCCTGCGGTGATAAGATCATGGTGGTGACAACGGACATGCTCCACCGTACTACTGATTTTGTCGAGGGTATGAGCGACTGGCAGATAGGTTGGATGAGTGCAGCGGTCACACTCTCCGATATTGCGAGCATGGGTGCCGAGCCAAAATATCTTCTCGTTGCAGTCGGTCTCGATACATGGCAGAATCTGGCCGGTATCATGCAGGGCGCACAGGATTGTTGCACAAAGTTCGGTGCTGAAATCATTGGCGGGGACATAGACCGTCATGGGGAGCTCACTGTAGTAACAACCGGACTCGGTCTTGTCGATAAACACTATATTGTGCGTCGATCCGGTGCACAACCAGGTGACCTTGTCTGTATCACCGGGATACCAGGTCAGGCACAGGCACGCCTTGACGGGTATGTCCAGTACGAGAAGGCACTTTTTGAACCACAACCGCGGGTGAAGGAAGGGCAGCATCTTGGCAGGGCAGGGGCTCGTGCGATGATGGATGACAGTGACGGCATCGCGCTCTCGCTGTATGATCTGGTCAGCGTGAACGAATGTGGATTCTCTCTTGATTCAACAAAACTGCCAGTCCCTGCAGGGATTCCTGCACACCAGGCACGCGAACTTGCGCTCTATGGCGGTGGGGACTACGAACTGATCTTCACCCTGCCTCCACAACTTCACCCGGTTGAAGGGATCTTGTACACGGTTATTGGAAGAACAATCTCAGAAAAAGTTGTCGTAATTGATGGCCGCCCGGTAGAGAAACGAGGGTACCAGCACCGTTGGGAATAATCTCATTTTTTCACGTGTATATCCTTGTGATTAATTTGGAAGTACACTTTTTTGCTTGGTGAACGTTCTCCATATTTCCCAGATCTTGTTGGAAATAATTATAGTGAAGAAATAAGAAGAACACGAAAAATAATAAAACCGAAGGTCTTTGGCTATATATACGATAGATGAGAGATATTTCAGTATCACATAACCTATCTGGCCAATCGTATGGAATCATTAGAGAGCAAACTGGACAGGCTGACATCGGACCAGCGAAAAGAAGTTGAAGATTTTGTTGACTTTCTGATTTCCAGGTCAGGCAATTCACACGAATCTTCTGGTGCCTCAATGGTTTTGCCCTTGTCACAAAACGTTGCCCCTCCCCCGCTAACCCTGTCAGAACCGGTTCACGTCCCGGAAAACTCCCCGGTAAAGGGATATGAATCACTCCATGAAGAGAGATCTCCATTACCCATAAGAAATGAAGAGCAGTCAACACCTTTTAAGGAAATAATCCTAAGTGGTGATGAACGGATCACCCATGGTTATCTGGATTATGGGGAGTTCGAACAACATCCGTCACCTGCAATGGTTGCGGTAAAAAATGTAAAAGAAAAGTTAAAAAAGAACGAAGAGCACGAAAAACCCCGTGAATTGCTCGACTGGATCGATTGATTTTTTATTAAAAAAAGGAGAAACGAGTGGACTCGACGGGATTTGAACCCGTGGCCTTCACGTTGCAAACGTGACGATCTACCCCTGATCTACGAGCCCTTACTGATGTGGCATACTAGTTTTCTGCGGATGCCATATAGTTGTTGCTGTTCGTTAAGGATATTCTTCTGTTTGAATATAGGTGAATACCTGATTATCATGTTGAAAAAAATTTTTTTACCGCCTGCCGACTCTCCCACTCACTCTTTTTTAGCTTTAAAAATATGGGAAAAAATCGTAGCGATTGCCCCTATTGTCGCAGTAATAACTCCGATAATTGCCACCAGGATCCCGGGATTTTCCAGAACCCCGCCTCCTGGTGTGGGCGAAACAACCACGGTAATCACGGGTTCAGGTGATGTAGTGATGGAAGGAGATGTCACCTGGACCGGGGGTAGTCCAACCGGGTTAAGCGTTCCGAATAATTTTGTATCCTTCCCTTCGGGAATATAGACTTTGCTGCTATAATCGTAATATCCGCTCAGCGTCAGGGTGAGCACGTGATATCCGGATACCACACGGGTAATATTTGCCGGGGTCGTACCTTGGTAGTCTCCATCAATGAGTATTGCGGCACCAGAAGGGGAGGAATAGACCATGACATTTCCGGTAGATGTCTGCTCAGGCAGTGTAACTGCAGGAGTAGTTGTAAGGGAAATGTTTGCTGGAGGTGTGGTTGTAAAGGGGACTATCGTCGTTGATGAAACTGGTGCTGGATTCTGCAGGGTACTAAGGTAGGAGATCAAACGTTCATTGATGCTATCCGACTCAGTAACATTCAGGTACGGCTGTGTAGATGACATCGCCCATTCAATGACATACCCGTTTCCGTATCTCCCGTATATCAGGGCTGGATCATTAGTGTCATAACTCAAAAGGGTAATGGAATCTTTCTTTCCCACAGTATTGAAACGCTCGGTAATGGGGTCCGTATTCGGATATAGTGTGCGCAGACCCGCAAAGATTTTTTGCGAGACTGGATTATCCGGATCAGTCACTTGCAGGTAATTACCCACGGGAACAATACCGGAAATTTCTGCAGGCAGGCTGGCATTAAATTTTTGGTAATTCTTATTGGTAACTACCATGATCTTTCCTAAAAAAACTGCCTGTTCGATTTGTAATCCGGTATCTGCGCTAAAAGAGTCATCGCCTCCCATGAAAATTACATCTACCGAGGGTTTTGTGAAATTTGTAATATTGTTATCAAGTTCAAATCCGGAAGAACCCGAAAGTGAATCCACGACAGTAACTGTGTCCTTGTGATTATCCGGGTTGAATCCGGCAGTATCACCATAAATTGCGATATTGATTGCGGCAACAGGCATCACCATTACCACCATCCCCCACAGTAAAATTGTGAAGATTACAGGGATTTTTTTTCGGTTGATCATTGTTCCCCATCCATTTTTTTATATAATTTAATTGCTGTTATCAGCATTGTCAGGTATTCTCTTATATCGATTTTGATCACTACCTTTGTGAATATGACAACAGGAGATGAAAGAAAACGGGGACGAAAAATCTTCAATGATACAAAATATTATACATTTAATCTCTTATACTTCGTAGTGGAGTGTATCGTTTTGGCAAAACTGATCATTGAACTAAAAAAAGGAAAAGACGGACAGATTGAATATATCGTCACATACCATGACCCAAAGACGGACAACCAGTTCACCATTACGACGACAAACGATCTCAATGAAGCGGTAGAGCGGCTGAAAGTCACCCTTGAAAGCGAAGTTCAGGTTATGACTAAAAAGTAACTTTTTTTTATATTGTTCATGAAAAAATGTAATGAGTTATGGACCCGGCGGGAATTGAACCCGCGGCCTTTACGTTGCGAACGTAACGATCTACCCCTGATCTACGAGCCCAAAAATGAGATGATATCAGAGAATAATCTCGATATCTAACTTTTCTGCCAGTTCCTTATATCTGTTC
>JAPKXT010000141.1 GCA_026394695.1 Methanoregula sp. | reverse complement strand
TTTTCGGGAAAGCCAAGAAATTTCAGAAACGAAATCCGGTCATTCGCTAGTCGTTCAAGCTCGGGATCTGATAACCCATACATTGACTGAAGAACGAGTAACTTGACCATCAGGATCTCATCGAAATTCGGTCTCCCACCTTGTTCAGTCGTATTGGAATACAAATCTCCGATCAACGGGCGAAAGCATTCCCACTCGATTAACGTATCAAACTCGGCTACCTTATCCCCAAGCTCGCTTACCTTTTTATATCGTTCCTGTAAGGCAAAATCAAGAAGACTTTCCATACTTTTCGTAATCGGTTCTAAGATAAAGTACTATCGGTGTTTTTCGAAATTCTCTATATTTAATCAGGCCAGCAATTTTTTTTAAATACTGGGATGAATTGTAATCTAAAAAATATTTTTTATGTAAACTGCAGCAGGAAAAACCATGCAAATCACTCCCTCCATTCACGGGATCAGGCTCCCGTTCGGGGTTCCGGTTGCACCTGGTATCACTATCAACCGGTTCGTATATACCTACCTGATCTATGGTGAAACGATCACTCTTATTGACACGGGTGTATCGGGGTGTGAGACACAGATTTTTGAGTATATCCATGCGACCGGCCGTGACCCATCTGAGATTGCACTCATAATCCTGACCCATTCGCATCCTGACCATATCGGGGCGGCACGGGCAATCCAACGGGCAACCGGGTGCAGCATAGCGGCACACCCTGCCGGGCGGGCATGGATTGAGGATGTTGAACTCCAGTGCCGGGAGCGCCCGGTACCGGGATTTACTACACTCGTCAGTGGATCGGTGCAGGTCGATAACGAACTCGTGGACGGGGACGCGATTGAGCCCGACGAGACCAGGGCAGGGGAGATGCAGGTCTTTTATACACCCGGCCATTCGGCGGATTCCATCTCGCTTTTCCTGCACAATGAAGGAGCACTTTTTTCCGGTGATGCTATCCCGGTTTCGGGAGACCTGCCAGTCTATGATGATGCCCTTTTATCCGTACGATCAGTAAAAAAACTCAAAGCGATACGGGGCATCCAGGTCCTGCTTTCATCGTGGGACGAGCCCCGGAAAGGGGATGATGCATACCGGCAGATGGACCTGGCGCTTGACTATCTCCAGCAGGTCCACAAAGCCGTGCTTGCCTCTGCAGGAGATGGTTTGCCTGACCCCATGGAACTCACCGGAAAAGCAGCTGCAGTTCTGGGGCTTCCCCCACAGGCAGTCAATCCACTACTCGCCCGCACCTTTGCTGCGAACCTGAGAGTACGAGATCGGAAGAGCCTGCTGTCAGATTCATGAAATATTACTCTGCCACGAAGTATTATGATTGAGCTGGTATTTCGGTTGCCGTGTGTCAGCACGTACGAGCAAGTGGAACCTCAGGTCCCACAATGCTTTTCCTTCAACCAGTACCTGTCCGGGAGAGGTTCTGGGTCAGGCATTGGGACAAAAAGCAGTTGGCAATTGCACCAGAGTACCGGAACAAGATTTTGAATCTCATTATACCGGTAAAAATCTCATAACGTGCATTCACGAACCGGTATCCGGAACAGTGTATGTTGTACCATAACAAACGACGAAGGAATATCTGACCCGGAACAGATCGCGAGCCCCGACACTGCAGGAAAAAATATGTGCAGTCCCGCCAGCAGGATTTCCCGCTGGCTGATGGACTGCGTGCAATAGTAAAAAGCGAAGTTATGCGTTTTTCATCTTGGCTTTTGCGACGAATCCGTCTTTGCCAATGTAGTACATGAAGCCCTTTTCTTTGGCAATCTTTTCAGTACCGACTTTCTTCTTTTTGCCGGTCTTGTTGTGCTTCATCGGGGCTGCCCAGACATACCCGTCCTTGCCGATGAAGTACAGGTATCCCTTTTCGCGCTGAATCTTTTCTTTTCCAATTTTGGTTCCCATTTAAACACCTCAAAACCATAATTCGGTTTTGATAATGAGAGTTAACGCCTGATAATATAAAAGGTTTCCGTCGGAAGTCCGTCGAAGTCCGAATTTTTACCAAAATTTTGAGGGTATTTTTGGTATTGTGGCACACTATTCACGCCGATTTAAAAACCGTTTAAAACGCTCCGTTTGCATTAATTCTGGACAATTCGGGCCAAAATGAGTAGCGACGCGGTTATGCCCACCGGATACCAAAGCGCAGCATGGGGGGCCTGATCGAGTAACCGGTTGACGAGGTGCGGCAGGTGTAGCCCGGATCCATGATCGGGAATGTGTTGAAAAGGACGGGGATGTTCCCAGGAGCAGTTGTCCGGACTGGGATATTCCCAGCCGCTGATCCTGTGCCCGACCGAATCATCTGCACCATTATCCAGGGATTGCAAACAGAGTAATCATGCTCGGAACTCTACGGGTCTTGGGTGTATGATGATGACCCATTCTCTTTCCGTTTAGTGTTCCCGTCGATCTATAAGCCGTTTCGGGCGTCCTTTCAGATTATAGAAATCCAGTCCACGGGGTCCCGTAAAATGAAATTCAATGTGGAATGACTGGTCGTAATAGTGCTCCGCAATCAATGATTTGTTCGTAAGGAAACGCGTTATGAACTGATCTTCCACAAGGTGCCGGTCACAGAGATCCGGATCAAAACACTCGAGATTGACCCGCAAAACGGTTTTTTCTGGTTTATCCCCGTCATGCAAAAACGCTTCGTACTCACCGGTGAGATATTCCATGTTCTGATGCTGGAAGACTGCTGCCTCTATATCCACCCGGTTGAAGGGATTTCCGAATAACCAGACAGTCTCTGCTTCCCGCTGGGGATTGACAATGCGCATATGTGTCCTGCCGCACCCGCACCGCTCGCGGCTGAGGACTACCGTAGTATCCTCGGTGTCATAATTGATCAGCAGCATTCCACACTTTCCGCCAACCGGCAGCAGCGTGGTGAGCACTCCCCTCCCACACTCACCATCTTTCACAAACGACTGCATATGGGGATCATATACATCAAGGTGGACGAGGTCCTCAGGAACGTGGAGCCCGGCAATCCGGGTGCATTCCCCGCACATCGTTCCTTCTGTGCTTCCATAGGTATTGTATACAGGACACCCCCATTGCTCTGCAAGGTATGCACGGGATTCAACGGCAAAACTCTCACCTCCGGCTACAAGTTTATTGATGGAGGTTTGTGTGGGTTTAAGGCCCTCTGCAGTGAGCCGTCGTGCGAGCCTGAGCAGTTTGAATATACTTCCTACAATTGCTGTGGGTTTGTAATTTTTCAGGATACGTGATTCAAATGTGCATTTCCCGATGGGAATAATTCCCATGCCAATGCGCTGAGCGGCAATCGTCATCGTGTTCGCACCGACGTTCATGCCATACGATGCGCAGACCACGATCCGGTCCTCGTCTGAAAAACCCTGGGAGACAAAACTGCGGGCGTACTTCTCTGCATACCGTTTCCAGTCATCCCATGTCAGGAAAAATCCCTTGGGGGTACCACTCGTCCCGCTGGTTTCCTGGATGGAAAACACATTCTTCCAGTCGGTGGAAAGGAATTCAAATTCAGGTGCTGCAGGTGGCTGGTGTTTCCGAATTGTTTTTCCGGAAATTACCGGCAGGTTGAGCAGATCCTCATGTACCCTGACTTTCGCAGGATTGATCCTGTTCTCGCGGAACCAGTTCCGGTAAAACGGGGAGTGTTCAGCGGCATACTGCACGGTATAACGCACCCGTTCATCGATAAGCGCATCGAGATCGCTGCGCTCCAAAGTCTCGACTTCCGGAGAATAGTACGATCCCTGGGGCATGAGAGAGAATTATTGGAGGGATGGTTTATAGATTGCGAAGTATGCAGGTGCCGGCTTAAACTCCTTTATTCGCATCTGCTTCTAACCGCACCATTCCGATGTGGACCGATCCGTCAGGATCAGGCTGGAGGACCCCCGCTGGAGACTGTGCTTTGATGGTATCTCATTTGCATATGGTTTTTTTGGGATCTGCAAATTACCGGCAATTGCTGACAGATGCGGGACTTGAGCCAGTACGGGTTGAGCTTATTCCTATGAATGTGTTCTAAAGAATATTTGGGGCCATGCAACATATATGTTGAAACCGGGGACAGGCAATGTAGCTCGCGATTTGCCCTAGATTTATTGTCAGCCGCATCCCATGATGAGATGGATTCCCGTGTACTTCCACCTCATCCTTACTGATGAATGTAACCTCTGTTGTACCTACTGCCGGGCAAAAGCATTCGATGAAACGGCCGGAAGAGACGACCCCACGGTACCTCTGGTCGAGATTGATCCCGCTCTTCCCTCAGAGCTTGATTTTGATCTTGACCTCCTCTATAATTTCTTAAAAAAAGATCCAGCATCCACGCTCACGTTTTATGGAGGTGAACCCCTGATGCGGGCCGATCTCATCAATACCATTGTAAAAGAAGCTCCCGTACAACGGTTCATGATGCAGACCAACGGAATTCTGCTCGATCGTCTCGCATCACAGATCATCAACCGTTTTTCAACCATCCTTGTCTCTCTTGACGGCAACGAAGCGCTCACTGACGCAAACCGGGGAGCAGGCACGTATCGTACCGTGATTGAGAATATTAAACGAATCCGTCACAACGGCTATACCCGGGAACTCATCGCCCGCATGACTGTCACCGAGAGATCGGATATCGTTGATGCAGTCCACTGGCTTTCTGCCAACCCGGATTATTCCTTTTCATCCATTCACTGGCAACTGGATGCAAATTTTGCTGATGATTTTTCACATCGCCATTTCGCAGACTGGGTAAACAAAAGCTACAACCCGGGAATTATCAGACTCATTACAGACTGGGTTGATCACATGGAGAATGAAGGCGAGGTGTTGCGTTGGTATCCATTCCTTGACCCGATGGAGGATCTGCTCTGCGAACGCCAGAGCCTGCTCAGGTGTGGATCGGGCTATGCCAACTACAGTATTATGACCGATGGACACATTGCTCCCTGCCCGGTGATGATTGGCATGTCACAGTATTACGTGGGACACATAAAGGATGCGGACCCGCTTGATCTTACCGTCATTGAAGTAAACGGGGAATGTGCTCGCTGTCAAATCCGCGGATTCTGCGGGGGTAGATGCCTCTATTCAAATATTACAAAACCGTGGGGGGCTGATGAGCGCAGAATAGTCTGCAGTACCGTAGAAAATCTTCATGCCGGCCTGACAAACGTTCTTCCCCGTGTAAAAGATCTCATCGATAGAGGTATTATTTGCTTTGCAGATTTTTCCCATGACAAGTTCAACGGGTGCGAGATCATCCCCTAAGGAGTTTTTTTAAATAGGGCGAACATGCTTCAGGGTGCAGATGTATTTATACACTTGGCAGAAATTTTTATAGGTAGATTAAAAGCTGCACGAGGAATACAATGGAGAGAAAGAGTTTTGGTGGTCCGAGAAACTTCGGTCCCAGAGAAATGACAAAGACAGTCTGCTCAGACTGTGGAAAAGAGTGCGAAGTCCCCTTTAAGCCAACAGAGGGCAGGCCAGTGTATTGCAGAGACTGCCTCCCGAAACACCGGAAACCCCGGTTCTGATTTAATCATTTTTTCCTTTTTTAATAAACTCTGCCACAGAGTGAATTCTTTGGCGAAAGGTTTTCCCTGAGAGGAAGTATTTTTTAAATTTGATCTACACTTGCTTTATGGCAATATCATGGAAAGCGGCAAAGGACTGTGCAGCACGCGAAGGTCTT
>JAPKXT010000136.1 GCA_026394695.1 Methanoregula sp. | reverse complement strand
GGTAAAGCGGTAAAACTCTCCGAACTCTACCATTACATCACGCTATCCGATGTAGTAATATCATGTACCTCTGCCCCGCACCCAGTCATTCACCGGAAAGATCTTGCACATGCCATGAAGGACCGGTGCTGGCCGGTGGAGGGACACCCCCGCCCGCTGATCCTGATCGATATCGCCCAGCCACGGGATGTTGAGGAAGGTGCAGAGACGATCGATGGAGTCCATCTCTTTACTATTGACAATCTCCGCAGCATCAATGAACAGACAATGAGCACGAGAAAGGCAGAAGCGGATCGGGCTCACGAGTTTGTTGATGCGGAACTTGGGATCTTCTTGCGGCACCAGAACCGGAAATCTGCTGATGACATGCTTGCCGCACTGCACACGTGGGCTGATGCAGTGCGCATCCGTGAGCGGGACCGGGCGATTGCCCGGATGGGCAGTCCGGACGCGAAAGTGGCAGATATTGTTGATGACCTGACCCGGGTTCTTGCAAAAAAACTTCTCACCGATGCAACCTTCTCCATCCGTGAGAGTGCCGAGGAAGGAGACCTTGTCACGGCAAAGGCGCTTGTCAAAGCGATCACTCAGGGTGACCGGATCACCAACTCCAGATAGACTCTCCCGTGTGGGGGGGATAATCCTCTTCGCGTTTCTTCAGGTGACTACCCGGTTTGTCCCGTGTCCTTGCGGTCCGGCATAAATAGAAAGGCTCATCGCTGTTTTGAATGGGTAACGCATGTATTGAGTGGATTACAAAGATGGGGGCTGATGCCCCCATACCCCCAAATACGATGAACACCGCCGCCCCCGAAGGGACGCCCCGCGGCGATTCAGGTGCAGTTTTCTTATAAGCGTGATTCGCAAAAAAATGCCTTGCCCAGCGAGGCCCAAAACGAGGCGGTTGAGCGACCCCATCAGGAGGGGAACATCATCAACGCGTTTTTAGTAACAGATCTAATCCACATGAAACACCGAAGAACCTTTTTTTTTGTTTTTATCGGTTGCATCGCTTCCCGTGATATTCCTCCCAGCATATATGACGACAGATATTTCCTACTGCCCTGAACGCGTCCTCAAGGTCCGGGAAATTGGGAATTCCTGAGTCCCTGAGGATGCGTAGCGGAGTCTTCATCGAGTCCCCACCGATCATACACCCCACGATCATCTTGTGGGTATTTTTTGAGAACCTGACCAGTTCATTTGACACGCGTATCGGGTCTGAGATAGCCGATGGCACTGCAATGACAAAGGCAATGTCCCAGAGATCCTGGTTTTTTATCATGACGTCAAATGTTCTGGCAAACCTGTCAGCCGAAGCATCCCCCACCATGTCAATCGGGTTGCGCCGGTTCCAGTCAGGAGGCAGGATGGCATCAAGTTCTTTGATTATGTCGGCAGGGAACTCCACCATTTCGATACCGAACTGTTCTGCATAATCAGATGATAATACTGCAAAACCACCGGCATTACTGATGACTATGGCACGGATGCCTTTGGGATAGCCTTCCGATGAGAGAAGCTCGGCCGTCTGGAACGCCTCCCGCATGGAATGCACGGGAATTATTCCTGACTGCCAGAATGCTGCCAGGTATACTTCATAGCTTCCGGTGAGTGAACCGGTATGTGACGCCGCGGTCATCTGGCCTATACGGGATGATCCGGCCTTGATGGCAACAACTGGTTTTTTTTGCGTAACTTCCCGCGCAATCTCCATAAATCGTTTTCCCTCGCGGATCTCCTCAATATAGAGGATAATCGCCCGGGTCCAGGGGTCATCTCCGGCATAGAGCAGGAAATCTTCAAAGCTGAGATCTGCCTGGTTGCCAATGCTGATCACTGCCGAAAACCCGATCTCTTCGGGCAGGCTCCAGTCCACAATAGTGGAGATGATTGCTCCGCTCTGCGAGATGAAGGCAATCCTGCCGGATTTTGGGGATATCGGATCAAACGTGGTATTGATACCCTGGTGGGGGAGCATGACACCAAGGCAGTTTGGGCCCACAATCCGTATGCCGTACTGCCGGGCAATCGAAAGTACCTCTTCTTCAAGCTGCACCCCGGCTTCTCCGGTCTCGCGGAAGCCCGATGAGATGATGATGACAAGAGGGGTACCTTTTTTCCCTGCTTCTTTCACGATATCCGGGACGAGTCGCGCCGGGACAACAACAACGGCAATATCGACAGGATCGGGAATCGAGGCAAGATTGGGATAGACGGTCCGCCCGAGGATGAGGGTGTGTTTTGGATTTACCGGGTAAAGTTTCCCGGGAAATGCCAAAAGATTCCGCAGGATCGCATACCCGACCTTATTGGGATCCGGAGAGGCACCGATAACCGCAATTGACTTCGCGTTCAGGATGCCAGGTGGCAAAGCCGGTTTTTGTTCAGCAACAGGTGCGACAGTCTCATCCGTCACATAAAACCGGGCGTCGACAACACATGCCCCTTGTTCATAGAGAAAAACCGGATTGAGATCAAATTCAACCACATCAGCACTATTTATAAATAATCGCGCTACGGCATCGATCATCGCAATCAACCCCTCCTTATCGCGAGCTGGTTCGTTGCGGAATCCCTTGATCAGGGGATATGCCTGTAATTCGTGGAGCATGGCGCTGATATCTTCCGGACTGACCGGAAGCACCCGGATGGAGAAATCTTTGATAAGTTCGACAAGTGTCCCTCCCATGCCAACGATGATCACCTTTCCAAAAGTCGGGTCGATCCTGCCCCCGATAAGTATCTCAAGACCCTTTTTTTTCTGCTGTTCGATGATGATACCAGAAAAGACAGCAGATGGATCGAATGCTTCCAGGTTCTGAACGATCGTATCAAATGCATTTTCTGCATCAGCAACCGACTGGATACCGGTGATTACTCCTCCCGCATCGCTTTTGTGAATTACCTGCGGAGATATGACCTTCATAACCAGCGGGTATCCAACACGTCCGGCACCTTCAGCCACTTCCTTACGGGTTCCGGCAATAAAAAAATCAGGAACAGGTATGCCATGGTTTTTTAACAGACGGTAACCTTCCGCTTCTGAAAGCATCCTATGAGTCATGTCAATCGTTCCATTGTAGGTATAGCAGGCTCTTATGTTATGAGAGTTTTTACAAAAATCGATCACAGAAGATTGTAAGGAGTATTGAACTTCAGACACATCGCCAAATCCAAAAGAACGGGAACAATATTCTGCTCTTTTTTATATCGATGAGCAATCAGCTCCGCAAGGCTCCCCCGTTCGATCCGTTGCCGGATAACCGGCAGGTACTGCCGTTCATCATCAGTTGCATGGTTCCAGGCTGCGTCATACAATTTCTGTAATTCGGGCCTGAGTTCTGCAGTACCGGTATGTATCGCCGTATCGGTGAGCGCCAGCAGTGCGGACTGGTCGGTATCGATCGGCAGCGATTGGCAGCGAAGCAGGGATCGCACCAATGCACAGACTGCCATGTCTGACCGGATACACTCCTGCTCATCCAGCGCTTTTATCTCAAGGCAGTTCCGGGAGAACCGTATGATAAGTCCACTCGAGTTCACCCACTCTTCACAGAGAATATCAGCCCCACGGGAACGAAGTTCAAAACAGATCTCTTCCTGGATTGCATGGTAATCTTGTACGGTCCGGATTTTTTCCGGTATGATGCGGTGACAGATACGAGGGATCTCTTTCTGGTTCTCGCGATAATAGATGAGACGGTTATCGGCCATTCCCGTAATGTTGCCTTCAACCATGGGAGATGAGGCAGTGACAGCAATAATGTAGGGAAGCAGGGAACGGAGCCGGTTGTAGATGATTGTCAGGTCCTTATCGTTTCTATAGGAGAGATTAATCTGCAATGCCTGGATATTCAGCCAGCCATGCTGGTGAATATTGAAAAGCCGGTTATATGCATCGTAATATTCTCCTTCATCGTGATCCCAGACAGATGTCTGGTCAAGCGTGAGTGTCGGGTGCATGCCGAGGCCTAACAACCAGTAACGGTCCCGGAAGATATGGTAAAATTTCCCGATACCTTTCGTAAGTTGTCCTTCAAGAAAAGCGAGATCGTTTGCAGGAGTGCGGGGGATGATCTCGAGTACCGTTTTTTGCAGTTCCTTTCCGAGTTTGACCTCACCAAACAGGATCTCGGACTCAAATCGCCCGCAGATGGTTTTTATGATCCGGTCCGAGATCGGAAGGGCGTTGAAGCGGTGGTCATTGATTGAGTATTCGTGCTCGGTACCGGTTGTCATAAGAGATTAAAATTCCCTGAAAGCAACTTCTGATACTTTTTCTGTTTCGGGTTCATCGATCTGGCAGATAACAGAGATTTCATCATCCGTCAGGTTCTTCATGAGGTGAGTGAAGCTCTGTACTGCAATTTCATACTGCTGCCGATACGCTTCGGGTACTTCTTTTAATAACCTCACGATGGGACAAATAGATTCGTGTTTGAGGTAAATCACGATCCGATTTCCATTCATATCAAAGGTAAACGGCCCGGCCCGGCAGGTTTCAGGTTTAAAGGCATGAATCCTGCACTTGCCATTCTCCCACAGGACACATTCGCCGTTCTCCTTGGTTCTCAGCCGCTTGTAACCGGTAAATTCAAATTTATCCGGACTAACCCCGGCACCAGTCAGGCGTTCATAACACGAGGATGAAACCGGCGGGTGAGCGTCATCGCAGCAGTGACCGCCACAGTTCAGACATATGGTTTCAGCACGTAAAAACCAGGTTTCAGTCAAAAAAATCACTTCATAAAAAGATGGGAAATAATCTGTTCAAATACAAGGGGATAACAGTCATCCTCACCGCTTTCGATGGAGGGATTATCATTCACCTCTATAACATAGGCATCTCCATTCGTATTTTTTATATCAACTCCATAGAGTCCCCTGCCGATTGCATTCGCAGCCTCAATACCGAGCCTGATGACCTTTTGGGGGACATTATCCCGGGTAACACTTTCAACCCCGCAGTAGACCAGATGCCCATTGACCGATGCCTGGATTTTGAACGTATCGGATGGGATGGTATACTTGCAGACATAGAGCAGTTTCCCATCCAGCACACCGACCCGCCAGTCATACCTGCTCTTGATAAACTGCTGGACAACAATCCAGTCCGAGAGCTTGATAAACCGTCGGGCAACCCGGAAAAACCCGGCAATATCATTCACTTTTTCTACCCGCAGCGAGAATGAAGTGGAGGGTTCTTTGAGGATCAGGGGTGACCCGAGTTCATCGAACATCTGGGTCACACGCTCAACCGTGAGATCATTTTTTGACAAAAAGATCGTTTTTGGCAGGGAGATGTTCTTTTTGATTAAGTGTGAGTACATATTGACTTTATCAGAACAGATCTGGATAGACTGCGGATCATCGATAACCGGTATCCCATGGAACTCTGCCATCCGTGCTGCAACGTACGTAACATTCATCGGGTCCGTCCGGGCACGGATAAAAAGTGCGTTCATACGGGGTATCTTGTTGATATCTACAGGAAAGATGAAATCTACATGATGCCCCATTCCCTCAGCAACATCGCGGCACCGGATCAAAGCAGTGAGCTGCTCTGCGTTTGAGAGTGTCTTCCGGTCAACAAAGATGCCAAGCTGGGTCATAGGAATTCCTGGTGCGTAAGGTACGCAGACAGCAATGTGCGCTCTTCTCCGGAGAGCTGGGAGTACTTCGTGGGAGCAAGGGATGAGAGCCTGTACTCCTCACCGCTCTTTATAAAAACCATCGTGACCAGAGGGATTGAAAAGAGTTCATACACCTTCTGTGCCAAATGCGATATACGGGTGCAGGGACTGGTGGTTTTCCCAAAGATCCCGATGCATGAATGGACCGTGGCACCTTCATCCAGCTTCTGGTAGCAGAAGGGATACTTACCGATATTCGTGATATGTTTTATTACTTCTTTTGCCTTGGCACTGTCATCAACGACAAAGAAATCTGATGTCGTGGCAAAGTAATTCAGGCCATACAGGATCACAGGGAGCGGGACGTACCCCTGTGATATTCCCCAGTCACAGACAGGAATGCCGCCCCGTTTTGCCCGCTCGAGACAGAGCGGCACCACGTACGCATCTAGGATTGCGATGCTGGAAGGCCGGACAGGCTTTCCCTCCAGTTCATGGTAAAGAATGGAATAATACGTCTCGGTCTTATACGAGTAATTCTCGCTTATTATGTGGTACATGTCACCACGCCTTATAAAAAAAAGCGAGTCTTTCAGTATACCCTGTTCACGTTTTCCATTCGACTTTATGACGGGTTTCCCGAAGGGCTGGGAACACGCCGGTGTTGAGGGTTCTTTTTCCGTAACAGCGGGTTCAGGAACCGGCACTGCAGGAACCGCTGAAGGGTCATTCTGTAGGGGAGATACATTGGTCTCTCGGGTATCCATCAGGTGATCAGCCCGTTGTGCTTCGAGTACGCTAAAACCGGGGTAATAATCCGGCGTTTTCTATCATAGGGCGGTACGATGAGGCAGGGAAATGGCAAGGTCAGGGTGTATTTCCGCTCATCACCCTGTATACCTGCATCAGCACAGGACTTCCCATGCGGATATTCAAAACCGGAAAAGAGCAACCGATGGTTCTCTTCATCTTCGTCATCGCTGTTGAGACACTCGTTCATGTTCAACACTAATCCAATATCATGTCCATTGGATTGTCGTGAGATACTATATGCAGCAATCATTAAAGAATTTTTCAGGACACCAACAAAAATAACTGGCATTCATATCATGGTGGCTTTCCCTGAACCTGCATCAGCGTTTCGAAACAAGCGGGTACTGGGAGGATTTTAGTCGGGCATTTACCTCCCGGAACACCATGCAAAAAGTTAATAGTACGTATATCACCATCAGTAATCAGGATGCATATTCCCACACCGGAAGAACTCCGTGCACGCCGGGCGGCACTTGGTATGAAACAGACAGAGCTTGCAAAGCGCGCCGGCATCAGCCAGTCAATGGTCGCCCGGATTGAAGCGGCAAATGTGGATCCGCGTGTCAGCACACTCAACAAGATTATTTTAGTACTCAATAGTGCTGAACCAAAGAAGATCAAGGCTGCGCAGATCATGCATATGCCGGTGCTCTCCGTACAGCCACAGGACGCCATTACCCGTGCGGTCGATATCTTTGAAAAGAACAATATCTCGCAGCTGCCGGTTATAGAACACGGAGTCCCCGTAGGCTGCATATCGGAGACAGTGATTGTAAAAGCAATTGAACAGCAACGGTTGCACAAGACCCACTTGTTTGTGGTGCGCGATTTTATGGAGCCGGGATTTCCCTCGGTGCCGCCCGATATGGATGTGGAGACGGTGATCAATATCCTCCAGCAGAACCATGCCGTGCTGGTGGTGGAAGGCAGGATCGTTAAGGGCGTGATCACCAAGCATGACCTGATCTCGCTGATTATATAAGGATGAGATTTAATAACGTATTTTTTTGGCTTTTTGCGGCTTTGTTGAAACCCTCATAGAAACAAACAATCGCTCTTGGGGGCTCTTTGCATTTCGTGCTTCCGCCCCCGCCGCTTCAGGCATCCCCCCTATTGCGATAACTCCTGATAAGGTTGAAAAATACTCCGAGAAAAGAAGGGGTCAAGGGGAGGCTCCCCTTGTGCTGCTTCCCTCTCTGGGGGAGAGGGGGGGTCACCCTCCTAGCTGCCGCAGAGAATAAGCGAATTACAGAAAAAAGAGGATTTCAACAGAGCCCTTTTTGCTGTTTTTTAGTGGGTAACGCAAGTATTGGGAGGAAGACAAAGACAGGAGATGATACTTCTGTATCTCAAAAATACGATGAACGTCTCCGTCCCCGACGGGGCGACCCCGCGGTGATTCAGCCGGTTTAGTATTTGGGGTGATTTAATGGATCAAACTGCGTCATCTCAACCATCCAGGAACTAAAAAGCGATCTGTCGAAACTTTCCTGCCCGGCGGCGACCAAAACGAGGCGTCGCCGCAACCCCATCAGAGGGGGTACATCAGGAATGAAATTTAATACCCTGTTTAACCCCTACGAAATGACAATGAGCCAAAAAAGGATGAACATATCAGAGTTTTGAAACAAGGTCACGGAGCACTGAACCGGGATCTTTTGCTTTTACGACACTGGAAGCCAGCAGCACCCCATCGGTCCCGAGATCAACAGCGATCTTCACGCAATCCCCGGACTGGATACCTGCGCCGGTCAGCACTTTTACCTTTTGATTTACTGCATGAACTGCTGCAACAGATCTCCTGATAATGTCCGGGTTGGCCTTGGAGACCGAGATCCCGCTCCCGATAAGTTCCGGGGGTTCGATTGCAACGTACTCCGGCCCGAGCGCTGCTGCTCCGGCACTCGTGGCTTCGTTACTTGAACAGACGACCGCGATAAGTTTTTGTGCCTGCAATGCCCTGACGGATGCCTCGATCTCGGCAAGGGTCAGGCGCCTCTCGGAGTGATTGATCAGCGATCCGGTCACTCCTGCCAGTTTCAGCGCGTCAACCGCGATATGCCCGGTATGAGCCCCGGGTTCAAACCCGTCCACGTGCTGGGCGTAGACCGGAATGGCAAAGTGGTGGGAGAGCGGATGGAGATCGATATATGAGGGTGCGATCCCGATGGTTACCCCGCTTTCATGCGCAACAAGTTGTGCAGCATTTGCAATCATATGGGCACGGTTGCCCATCCCTTCCCGAAACGTCTTTAGGTTGACCAGAATTAATGGCGATGGCATAATGACCCCTTGTTGTTACCGGTTTTATTGGTTAGTTACAGCATTTCGGTTCAATTATGATGAATTTTTGTACATGATAAAAAAATGGCATTTACGATTCTTTCAGCCCGCGGATGAAATGACCGGCGGTGATTCCCCCGAGAGCGAGACCTTTTACCTCATCTTTCAATTTTTCGAGCTGGCGGTCCCGGGTGCGGATTCCTTGTAGTGAAAGGTTGATTGCCTGCCGGTAAAGACGGGTCATCTCCCGGGTATAGGTACCGGGCCTCCCCCGTGCATCGATGATCACCTCGTTGATACCCGCCAGATGGAGTGTCGGGAGATGATCGATCAGGCAAATCTCTGCAGAATTGTAAATATGCGAGCGACATTCACCATCGATGCGCACCGGGAAGATATGTCCGGTGGTATCCCTGATGCCAAAAAATGCCGGAGGACATGTGTCACGCCGTATGCCATGACACTGCAACAGGGGCTGGAGAATGCAGTCCTCCGAAACCATTGCCTCACTACATCCCTGCACGACAAGGGCAAACGAAGTTGTCATCCCCTTTGACCTTGCCGCATGGACCAGGACCCGGATCTCATCGCGTGAAAGTTCAGGAGAGAGCGTCAGTAAGGTAAACCAGGAAGAGAGGTTCTGCACGGCAAAACGATTGAAAATATTGAGCCCGATAAAGCCGGACAATGGAGGTGCGGGATCCCTCTGCATGAGCGCATGGGCCGCGCCACAATTTTCAACCATAAGATCCCTGATACCCTTGCCCGACACGGTCTTTACTTCAGGAAGAACCGCATCAAGAAAGTTGTTGCTGGTGATTTTGGGTAATTTCATAACAAAACGGACACCTGCGCCGCGACATATTTCCGATGCCGTGATAACCTGATATTCAAACGAGAGCTGATCGGTAAGGTACCTGCATGCGCACGACGGTGCGGTGAACACCGGTTCAAACCAGACGACGTCACATCCCCCTTCGGATGCCTTCTGCACACCCTCTACGGAATCAGTTAAGACCGCCAGAGACAGCAAAGATGACGGGGAAATGTCTCCGGTATCGGGTGCAGGAATACTGATCTCCGGTTCAACAGCATTCCACCGCTCCGTCGCTTCTTTGACATTTTTGCCGGAGGGGCGGGATGCCACCACCAGCATCTCTTCAGCCCGGGCAAGGAATTCCCTGCGCACATGGTTCAGCCCGGCAAGCGGTGCAAACAAATCCCCGTCATACGCGAGGGAAAATGTGCGTATCGTAAACGGGGTACCCCCGCTTTTTTTCACCTGCTGTTCCAGCTTCTCACGGGTGAGCGGGTGAGAACGTGCAGGCACAAAGGATAGATCTGATCGATATGCAACCGGAATTTCTCTGCCGTTCCTTGTATATACCAGACCTTCAAGCACCAGCTTACGTTCGGAATCAAATGTACCTTTAAGATCGATGGGGATTGGATGCCGTAACCCGACCGGAAAATGGGAAATCACCTGTCGTGCACGCATATCAAGATCGACCGAGTGGGTGATACAGACCCTCGTGCCGGGCGCGACCGGGTGCGGGACTTTAAAAATAATTTCTCCCTCGTTTTGCCGGGGAACCGTATTGAGGGCAAAACCAAACTCATCCCGGGGATTTTTGGGATGGATGAAGAGGAGCCCGTCACCGGGACCGGGTACATAGGATCCGATTGACCTGAGGGTAACGCTTTTTGATCGTTCATCATACCGGTTCACTACGCCGATACAACACCCCCGGTTATCGGGGGCATCCCTGCCCATGAACGCCGTATGTCGTTTTCCAAAAAGGTATCCGGAGGTAAAACCACGGTTAAATGCAAGGTAAAGATCCTGCAATGCTTCTTTGGTATCTCCTGGTGTCCCGGCGCCGATGGTATCAAGTGCCATGCGGTATTTTGAGACCACCGTTGCTACATATTCAGGAGATTTCATACGCCCTTCGATCTTCAGCGAGATCACGGGTGAATTAACGAGGTCTCGCAGGTTTTCATAGGAACAGAGATCTTTGGGTGAGAGCAGGAACTGATCCGATAAGGCAAGATCGTGTAACCGTGTTGGCCGGCCATATTCATCCGGCTCCCCGGTCACCAGCGTATAGGGTTTACGACAGGGTTGTGCACACATGCCGCGGTTCCCGCTTCTTCCCCCGATTACCGAGGAGAGCAGGCACTGGCCCGAGTAGCAATAGCAGAGTGCGCCATGAGCAAACACTTCAAGACCGATACCGGATCCAGTTGTTTCTCCGGCAATACGGGTTATGTCTTCAAGAGATAATTCCCGGGCAAGAACCACGCGGGAAAAGCCCTGTTCGGCCGCCCACCAGACACCTTCGGAATTATGAATAGTCATCTGGGTTGAGGCATGAAGGGACAATTCAGGGACAATTTTTCGTGCAAGAGCCACAACACCAGTATCCTGTACCAGAACCGCATCGGCACCGATCGAGTAGAGCCAGATGAGGTATTCTGCTACACTGGCCAGGTCCCGGTCATGGATGAGGGTGTTTATCGTGACATAGATACAAACATCCCTGCTGTGGGCATACCCGATTGCCTCTTCGATCTCCGCATCAGTAAAATTCCGTGCCGATTTCCGGGCGCCAAACTGCTTTCCACTCAGGTAAACTGCATCCGCACCTGCGGCCACCGCTGCCCTGAACGCTACAGGAGAACCGGCAGGAGCAAGGAGCTCGGGCAGGGGTTTTTTCGCAGGTGAAGGTGGATGGCCGGACAAAAATATCTCCTCTCAATGAAAGATAACGCTGAACAATCCGAGTGTTACAAGGATAAGAATTCCTGAAATGGCAATAAACCCTCCCATTATGAGGAGAATCGCATAATCCCGGCGCCATGCCAGTGCCCATGAGACCGGGGCGCAGACATAGAACCCGAGCGTGAGGACACAGGGAACGAGCCCGAACATGCCGTACCGGGAAAGGAGTGTGGATTGTTTTACTCTCTCTTCTGATCGTGCAAGAAACCGTGCTACCCGTTCGGAATGCCGGCCCAGCGTATCGAACAGGTCAAAAAGAAACAGGGTGATCCCAAGTGCCACAGATGCAAGGACTAATAGAACAAACGCGGGATGAAGGCCAAGACCGATGCCGATGGGAGCAGCACCATATTCGATGACCAGCGTGCTGGTGATAAGTGCGGCTGTGGAGGAGAGGGGTTGTGAGAACAGGATGGCAACGGCAAGCGGCAGCACAACCACAAGTACCATTCCTTTGGTGATCGCGCCGGCAAGGTATCGCAGGTAAGGGGAAAGAGTGCCGCACGCCATAGTAGTCATAGAAGTATTGTTGAAAAGGGATAAACAGGTATCTTCCCGGACAGGAATAGCACGGGAATGCGGGTGAATCATACCATTTTGTTCCCTGTTATACGGATTCCACAGGACCAGTGCGTATCTTTTTGTTCACTACACGCAAAAGAAGATTATACATATGAAAATCGTCGCAGCCCTCACGGATCCGGTTCATGCTTCCCGTGCACAGGAACAAGGTGCCGATATGGTCGAACTCCGGTTCGACCTGATGGATGGAGATCCGCTGAGCAATGCACAAACCTGCAAAGATGTATGTTCCCTGCCCATTATTGCAACCCTGCGTTCTGCACAGGAAGGGGGGCAGTTTTTTGGCGATTCCGGCGTATGGTATGAGAAGATCCGCCCTCTGATCCCGCTTGTCGGTTATGTGGATATTGAGCAGCGGTTTTCCTCCTGTGCCAGGCAGGTAAAAGAAGCAGGAAAGACAATTATTGCCTCCCATCATTCCGGTGAGATGATGCCGCTTCATGAGCTGTTTATGATGGAGCGCGAACTTCGGGCGTATGGGGATATTGTAAAGATAATAGTAACTCCGGAAAACACAGAAGATATCATTGAGCTGATCGCGTTTACCCATGCCGTGAAAGGACCTGTGTGCACCGGTGTGATGGGAGCGCAGTTCCGGTATGCCCGTGCCATCCTTCCCCTGTTTGGATCAGAGCTGGTCTACTGTCATGTCGGTACCACAACCGCTGCCGGGCAGTATTCCGTTCAGGAGTTTGTCAGGCTCAGGGAATTGATAAAACCCGTCCCGGAACCATCATCCTGATCTGTTTTTTATTGTTTACCAGACCCGGCAGGCACAATGTATATCATCTCGTATTCAAAACGGCGGTAGTACGAAACCATATCCTTCCTGTTTCCAAGGGGTATGGATTGGCTGGACGGATGAAATGAAAGAGCTTGCATCCATTAATCCGGATAATTGCGTGGTCAGCTGGGTATCTTCCGAATGGCTGGAGGATCATCTTGATGACACCCATCTCGTGATTGTAGATTGCCGGCAGCAGATTCATGCCTATTTCCAGGATCATATCCCCGGCGCCCTTCACCTGCATGAAGGACTGCTGCGGATACATATCGGAAAAAATCCGGTCCAGTGGATCTCTCCGGGCGCAGCAGAGGTATTGTTTTCCACCCTCGGTTTTGAACAGGATTATACTATTGTGGTATATTCGGACAGTAAACCCCGCTCACCATCATCCACAATCACCAGCGACGGTGTGGAACAATATCTGGTTGCCTATTCCCTTGCACGGTTCGGGTGCAGGAAAGTGCTGATTCTTGACGGCGGTTTTTCGAAATGGAAAGGGGAAGACCGGCCACTGACCCGTGATCCCGGCATCTCCCGGCCTTCCTCATTTACCGTTGATATGCAGATCAATTTCCTGGCTGGGTATGAAATATGCACCACTCTGAAAGACGACCCCGATACCATCCTTCTGGATACCCGTCCGGCATCCTGGTACGAAGGGCAGGGCCCATGGAGGAAACCTGGCCATATCCCGGGTGCAGTCAACCTGCCGGCATCCCGGTTCATGGACAATAAAAATTCCACGCTCCTAAAAGCAGAAGAGGAGATCCGGAATATTCTGTCTACAAGCGGGACTACACCGGAAAAAACTGTCATCTGTTCCTGCGGGACGGGTAGATCGGCGACTGCTGTCTTCCTGATCCTGAAATTTTACCTGGGATACCCGGATGTTCTCCTGTATGAGGGTGGGTTTACCGAATGGTCATCATTCCCGGATAATCCTGTAGTGACCGGAAAGAGCCCATGGTAATACGGGTTTTTACGTTCGGGGTATAATGTAAAATTTTTTTTTTGACCTGGGAGGATCTACCGGTTATGATTAGAGACCAGGGTCATGGACAAATTCAGATGAATGAAATTTTTTTTACTACCTTGCCCTGCAAAGTTGAAAACCAGGGAACCAGGGAACTCCGATTAGGTTTGACATAAAAGAACGAGAGTTGATTCCAATGATAGCCCCCACACGATATCAATGACCCTGATTTTTCAGTTGACGATGCGGTAGCGCAGCAACGCTGCGATTCCCCCGAGAGCAACCAGTCGTTCCCCGGGTTCGAACGACGATGACAGCACAACGATGGTTGCCCGCATTGCCTCTGCTTTCTTAACAAGGTTCATGACCTCCTCGTCCCGCAGGAGTGTATCTGCAAGGAGTACCTGCTCGACAGCACCAAGCACAATTGCCTCCCGTACTTCTTTTAGCCCGTACGCGACAGCTCCCCCCTGGGATATCCTGAGAAGCACTTCGTCCATCATCTTCACTTCACGGGAGAGCTGGAGGTCATCGATCAGCTTATCAAGCGCTCCCTTACCAATCACTTCCTGCACCGCCCCGCGCCCTGTACGTCGTGTCTCGATTATAATCGCCCGGTCTATACTCGCGCTGGACCGGTTTTTGGCAAATCTGATAAAATCATCCTTGATGAACCCGGGACCGGCAATGATCAGCGGTCCGGAAATATCGTTGATCTGCATAAGTACCTGTTCAAAAAAACCCGCACGGGTATCAGTATCAGCTCCTTTTCCGCTCCCGGCAATGAGGGTCATTACACTTTCCGGGCCATACTGCCGCAGCCGGAAGAGTTCCGCTTCCCCTTCTTCAATAGTCAGGATGTGGATGACACCGTAGACCGACGCCTTCACGGCCCGCTCTACCCGGTCGAGATCAACAGGGCGCCACTCCTTGATTACCGAAATTTCAAACCCCGTTTCCACGTTGATGGTGTGATATGCCCCGGTATCTGCGCCATGCTCAATAATGCCGGTAAGGCGGAGTCGCATGCCATGTTCGGAGAATTCAAGACGCTCTACCCTGACGCCGAGCCGGACTGGTCGTTTCTCCATCTTCTCCGGCCTGATCTTATCGGATGCTGTATCCACGCTCCGAAAGGTTGTAGCAAATACCAGATCACCGGGAGCGATGAGGTGACGGAGGTGCCAGAGATCATCAATGTTCTCCGGGAATAACCGGATTTCGCCATACCTGTCCTTTAATTCACCATATTCAGCCTTCATGGTGACCTATAATATCAGAACCGCCGGGCGGCACGAATGCCGCAACATGATCCGTGTTCAGTATGCCTTTTAAAGATTTTTCCTCTTCTTCAGATACCTTCTGCCTGAGGATGCGCAGCACTTTCTTTGCCACATCATTAGGTTCAAACTGGCCGGGTTTGAGTTCGGCATAAGCTTTCGTTTTTCTTTGGATCGCGGCAGGAGGACCACCGATTACCGCGACATATGGTTCGAGCATAAGCCCGATACCGACAGCGAGCGGCACATTCCGGTACCATGTGCGTTCCCCGCGGACAATAAAAGAACCCCGTGAGATGAATTCACCCGACTCCGGGGTCTTGCTCACCTGGCTGGGAAGGACGCTGTACACATCTGCGGAGAAATGCCCGCTCCGGTATGCACCGGAATAGGAAGCTGCAAACTGAGCTACCTCGTCCATACGCTCTGTTTTTCCTTTGACAATAACAACGCTTGCACCATGAACATCCGCGTGCATGAACAGGTCCTGCCCGCCCATGTATTTTTTGACGAGTTCCTCGTTCTGGGATGCATCCCGTCCGCCAAGCACAACAATACCATCGCTTGTCAAAAACCAGCGGAAACGGTGGTACCACATCTTTTTCATAGGTATAAAATCCCGTTTCTGCTCTTTTTTCTTCGGCAGGGTTGTTTTCATTGCTTTGAGTGCACCCTCTTTTTTACGGCGGAATTTTTTTATCACGTCATAATATCTTCCCGCGTTCTGCTCGATCCCTTCATGGACAAAGATTTTCACGTGTTTACCTATATCGACCTCAACCGCAGCTTCATCCGGATAGCATGCAACAATCTTTTTTGCATCCGGTGTTTCGGTATTCCGGAGGAGCTTTTCTATCTCCTGCCATGAAAGGGTTTTACTGGCCAGGTCAAGTGAACTGATTAGGGATGAGACTAGCACGTAATTTTCATAGATTGCAGCAACAACGGCTTCTGTCTTTTCGATCTTTTCCTCAAATTTCTTCACCGCTGATTTCTGGTATTTTAAGATCCGCTCTTCTTTGGTGAGTTTTGATTTTGCCTCAGCAGTTTTTCTCTCGGCTTTTGTCAGCGGATAGAATGCTTCAAGGGCTTCTGAGAAACTCTGGTAAGAGTGGACGTCATTCCCATCCCAGAGATCGACAGGTTCACAGTGTCTTCCGGAAATAACCGGCTTTGGTGCGTGTACCACCTGGTAAAAAAGTTCCTGTACTGCTGCAAAGATCTTTTCAGGATCTGCAGAACTGGCGATTTGGGTTTTATCCAAACCTGCTTTCCGGCAGATATATTCTGCATATATACCGCCAAGCATGCAGCCTATGGCTAGTGAACGAACCAGGTCGCGGTCGTCATCTTTGAGAAGTGAGGCCATAGCCTCACAAGAAGATGTGGGATCGCTAAGCCCCAGCGTATAGATGGCTTTTGGAACGATCTCCCGGTCCTTGAACCGGTGGTGCCTGAGGGGTTTTACGATCGTGTAGTCCTCACCGGTCAGCACGACATTGCCTTCATCAAATAGTTCGATGATCAACCGGTAGGTGAGGTTGCCTTTTCCGATATCGAAGATCAGAATACGCTCCAGTCCATGCTGGCGGATGGCGAGCACTTTGCCACCAGAGATATATTTTCGCAGGAGCATGGCAAACTGTGGCGGGTTTTTCGGGGGATCGGGCATGTCTTTGACAAGGTGTGCCCTTCTTCCCGATTCAACAATCATCTGGTATCGTGCCTTGTTTTCGCCGTTGAGCCGGATGCCCAGCGTGCGGGAGTCAAACTGGTATATCTTGTCGATCCAGAGCGGTAACTTCGAGCACAGCTCTGATGTCATCGCTTTCACGTCGATCCCGCTCATTCCCTGTTCGGATGCCATTGGTGTACCAGATCATTGATGGTTCAATTAATTAATTCATAACCTGCACGCAGCAGGCTGCAATCCCGGACCGTTGCCATGATTGCCTTTTTTACCGTCGATATTGGTTGATGGGCTGAAGTCAACGCCGTAATAGTCCCAGTACCAATTTTTTATTAACATTTTACCGGCATTAACGGGTAAACAGGTGATGCAAAAATTTCATTAAAGGGCGCAGTTTTGCTTGTCCATTGACTCTGGATAAGGAAAAAAAGGCGCAACCGATTCATTGAGCGTTGGCAGGAGTACACTATTCAGCAGATTCAGTCTGCCAATTAACCTTACTTTCGCAAA
>JAPKXT010000134.1 GCA_026394695.1 Methanoregula sp. | reverse complement strand
GTCGGTGATCCGGAATATCTGGTGGATTATTCCCGTATCTGAGGTAACTTCTGCATCCGGTGACGGACTGACAAGCGATTCAATGCAGGAAAAAATATCCCCGCTGTTCCGGTAGAGAAGGACCACAGGGCCGTTGTGAGCTTTCACCGCTTCAATGTGCCGGGTCCGGTCCTCCTCCTTGTCGTACCGGGTCTGCTCATGCCGGCGTATACGGTTTTTCCGGTAATCGTCAACATCGAGGCAGCAGCAGAGCCCGAGAAATGTCTCACCATCCTGCAACACCCGGTAGAGATACATACCCGGGGCCGGGTCCTTTCTCATGCGCCCGTCAGATTCGAGTGCTTTGAAATTATCGTGCGCCCGCTGGTAGACTCTGGTATCATCCGGGGCAAGTTCGGGTAACTCCGCATCCGACCGGCTCACGCGCAAAAAAGTGCCGGGATTTTTCGCAATAATTGCCCGCACTTCATCGGCAGACACGACATCGTAGGGAACTGCTGCGATCGCTGATGCCGCAAGACGATCCGGGCGCACTCCTGCAAAACGATAGATCCTGACCATGTATTACCCCAGTCCTATAGCGAGGAAAATAACCTGTCCTCATTGTTGGGTGTGCTACCATATATTTTCCCGCACGCGGCCGTGGGGTAAACACTATGATTAAAAGGAACACATGGATGATACTACTGAGCCGGACTGGCACTGGAGAGAGAAGTCTGATGATCCGACCGCACGATCTTACCACATTCCCGTTACCGATCATCCGCCGCGCGGCACCAGCGGACATTGCAGCGATTGTTGCCATAGAAAATGAATCGTTCATCGACCCGTGGGAACAGTCAGTCTTTCTTGAAGCATTCACGTACTTTCCCTCCACCTATTTTGTTGCAGTCTGCGATGGTATGGTAACCGGTTTTGTCATTGGCGGACTGGAAGATACGGGTGAAAATATCTACGGGCACATCTGCAACCTCGGTGTGACCACCGCGTATCGCCACCGGGGAATCGGGAATCTGCTCGTGCGCCGGTTCGAGCACCAGGCCGCTCTCGAGCTTGCCACCGGTGTCCAGCTGGAAGTGCGGCTGGGAAACACGGTTGCGCAGCGGTTTTACCACCGGCTGGGTTACCGTAACGTCTTTGAAATTGAAAGCTATTACTCCAACGGGGAAGATGCCGTCGTGATGATGAAGTGGTTCAGGTTTTAACCGCGACCAAGCTGCTGGTGCGCCCGCGCAAGATGCTGGGCGGCAAGGGCTCCGAGCAGGGAGAGTTCCCCGGCAAGAACTCCGGCCGCTATGATCTCTGCAAGTTTCCTGGCGTTAGTGCCCGCAGGTTCCCCGCCGCCGGCAACCCCAAGAATCCTGAGACATTCCTGCTGCGTGTCCACACCGGTCCCGCCGCCAACTGTTCCAACAGGGAGAGAGGGAAGGGTAACGGCAACGTATACCCCGGAATCCGTGAGATCCACGGTGGTTATGCAGGTGCTGCCGTCAATAGCATGAGCTGCGTCCTGCCCGCAGGCAATAAACATTGCAGTTACGACATTTGCCGCATGGGCATTGAACCCCATTGAACCGGCACTGGCTGATCCGACAAGGTTTTTGCGGTAGTTCACTTCGACTAAGTTTTTAGCATCGGTTTTGAAGACCTGGCTGATGAGGTCATGAGAGAGTGCAACACCGGCAACAACACTTCTCCCTCTCCCCAGAATCCTGTTGATGGCTGCAGGTTTTTTATCGGTACACATATTACCGGAAAGGGCGATGAGCCGGGCGCCGGTCCCCTTCGCCACCAGCTCTGCAACTTTCGCGCTCGCGATGGTGACCATGTTCATCCCCATTGCATCCTTGGTATCGAATTCGATCCTGACAAAAACACTTGTCCCGGTAATGTAGGTGACTATCCCGGTCATTTTTCCGTGAGATGTGGTACTCTCCGCAGCTGCACGGAGCTCATCCTGGTGTGATGCCACCCAGTCGGCAACCTGTTTTGCATGCACGACACTTTCAGCAGCAAAGACAGGGGCCCGCGTCATACCGTCGTGGAGGATGCAAACCTGTGCTCCCCCCGCTTTTGTTATTGCACTGCAGCCGCGGTTAACCGAGGCGACGAGCGCACCCTCGGTGGTTGCAAGGGGGAGGTAATAACTTCCCTGCGCGTATTCCCCTGACACGAGGAGCGGGCCCGCGACACCGAGCGGAACCTGCACCGTGCCGATCATATTTTCGCAGTTTCGTTTCACTACGCGCTCGATATCGATAGAGAAAATGCCGATGTTCTCAAGTTTTGTGCCGGTCTCCCGCGCGATAAATTCCCGCCGTGCCCGGATCGCGTCGAGCGGCGGGAGTTCTTTTTCCAGCTCGTACAGTTTCAGCGAACCATTCTTCAGTTTTGAATAAATGATACCCTCTTCCCCGGTGTCACGACCGGATCCCTCTTTGCGGGGGGAGTCCCCGCAGTGCTCCGCATCATCAGCCATGAATAGTGGTACATCGTATAAATTTATGATACCGGTGGTCACGGGAGATGGTTGAGCAGTGGTGTATCCGGGTGCCGGCACAGCAGGGTGAAGAAGTCCGGCGGACACTGATAGACGAAGGGGTACTGGATCATTCCCTTAAAGTACGGCGGGATGGCGCCACACTTCTGCTTCCGGTAACAGAACAGCGAAAAGGTGCGGAGCGCTGCGGGTTTGATCCCATGCCGGAACGGCTGGTTCTTCCCCGGCACGAGCTCGTTGGCGGCATTGCCATTATGCAGGACCACGACCTGGCAGGCGCCGAAAAAATCCTCGTATCGCGCCCGTCAATTCATACCGTACTCTGCGCCGCCGGTGAGGTCTCCGGGGAGTACCGCACCCGTGAATTTGAGGTAATCAGCGGGACTCCCACAACCCGGACTGATGTGATCGAGTACGGGCACCGGTTTACTGTTGATCTCTCTGCTGCATATTTCTCCGCGCGACTCTCTTCAGAACGGCAGCGGATTCTTGAACAGGTGCGAGAGCACGAGACAGTACTCGATATGTTTGCAGGTGTCGGGCCGTTTGCAATTACCCTTGCGGCACGCGCAATGCTCGTAGTTGCGTCCGACATCAACCCACAGGCAATTATCCTGATGCTGGCAAATCTTGCACAGAACCGGACAAAGAACGTACTTCCCCTTCTGGCAGATGCGCATCACCTTACCGGAATTATACCGTGGCGGTTTGACCGGATCGTGATGAACCTCCCGCTGTCCGGTACGGATTTTTTACCGGAAGCCTTCCGGCTCTGCAAGGCTGGCGGGATGATTCACTACTATTCGCTGGTCTCTGCCGAAGGGGAGCACCTTGAATACATACACGGACTCGGTGGGGAGGTTATTGCCGAACGGGTGGTGCGGTCGTACTCACCGGGGCAGTGGCATGCGGTGTATGATGTGAGGGCGGGAGAGGAATGAACTCTTCAAAAATTCCGTCTATCACTGGAATTTTCCTCCGCAATCTCCTACAGGGAAAAGCATCCTGTTGGATTAGGGGCCACTCCTTGGTAGAAACAGACGGGAAACCGGTGATGCAGTCTCTTCAAAGGAGCGGCACCTCTCATAATTTCTCCACAGAAATCGTTGTTCAAACGTATCCTGATAGATGCAGGAAAAAGAACAATTCTTTTTAACAGGGTAAATGCAAACGGTTCCGGAATTGCAGCGAGCCCTTTTTTCTGTAATCGGGATTACGGCGTGATGCACAGGTTTAATGTTCCAAAGGACAAACAGTACTTTTGGTCTAAAATGGAAAATAAGGACATGAAGAACCGCCCACCTCTCACGGAGAAAGTGCTGGTTTCCACGGACACAAAACAGGCTTTGATGTCCATCAGGGTGCCGGGAGAGCGGTATGGGGATGTTATTGCCCGGGTGCTGTCGGACCGGAAACGCGAGGACTTTATTGCTCATCTTGACCGGATTGCCCGGGAAGGAGATTTCGTCCCGCTTGACAGCGATCCCGAATACCTGGCATTAAAAGAAGAGATGCACCGTGCGAGTGGACATAGAAAAACAGGCGCTGCGGTACATTAACAGCCTGCCGGAGAAAGACCGTCGGATCGTCAAGCAGCACCTGATGAGGCTTGAAGATCCGTACACCACTCCTGATGTGGAGCTATTGCAGAACGGTCACTGCCGGATGCATATTGCCCATACCTATACTGCTTTTTTTGATGTCGTACCGGGCGGCGTTGTGAACGTCCTCAGGGTTATGACGATTGAAGAAGCCCATAAACGATACAGGCGGTTTGGCCGGTAATCTCCCCGAATTGCCGGATCCCTCAGGCCAGATCCGTCGTTTTAGCAAAAAAAATAAAAATTATTCCACCGGCATGAACTTCGTGCCGTAGTGGATGATGCCGCTCTCGCCATCGGTGGCGATCCTGCGGAACACGCTTTTCACCCGCATGCCGATCTTCACCTCATCCGGGCGGCAGACAATCTGGGTGGTCATCCGTGGCCCCTCATCCAGCTGGATGATGGCGAGCACGTACGGGGTAAGCGCCTCGAACTGTTCGTTGGCTGCGTGAATGATCGTATACGTGACAACCGTCCCTTTACCGGCAAACTTATGGTCAACGATCTTCCCGTTCCTCCGGCAGTCCGGGCAGAATGTCCGCGGGGGAAAGAAATGCCGCCCGCAGGTCTCGCACTTTGTCCCGATCAGGTTATAGCGCTGCGGGATCTTTCGCCAGAATCGTGCAACGGACATCTTACACCCTCCCGAGGATATGTACGGCGACCGTAGCACCGGTGCCGCCCACGTTGTGTGTCATGCCGATCTTCGCGCCATCAATCTGGCGTTTGCCCGCATCGTTCCTGAGCTGCTGGACGATCTCGCAGACCTGCTTGATACCGGTCGCCCCGACCGGGTGTCCGCAGGCCTTAAGACCGCCGCTCGTGTTAACCGGGATCTTCCCGCCGAGTGCTGTTTCTCCGTCAGCGGTGAACTTGCCAGCCTCCCCCTTCCTGCAGAACCCGAGGTCTTCAATCGCACAGATCTCGGCGATCGTGAAACAGTCGTGAACTTCAACCATATCGATGTCTTTATGGGACAGTCTGGCTATCTTGAATGCCCGCTTACCAGCAGCAACGGTTGCATCAAGAGTCGAGATGTCGCGCCGGTCGTGAAGGGCGATCGTGTCGCTTGCCTGAGCACTTGCAAGTACCTTAATCGGGGTATCGGTGAACTCGCGGGCGCGGTCAAGGGGTGCCACGATCACCGCTGCTGCCCCATCGGTAATGGGTGAACAATCGAAGAGCCGCAGGGGTTCGGCAACCATCGTGGATCTCAACACGGTATCCAGCGTAATCTCCTGCTGGTACTGTGCAATGGGGTTGCGGGCACCATTGTAATGGTTCTTGACTGCAACCTGCGCCAGTTGTTCGCGGGTGAGCGGGTAACGGTGCATATAATCGGTTGCGATCATTGCATAGAGCCCGGGGAACGTTGCACCCACAAAGCCTTCCCACTCACGGTCGGCTGCACCCGTGAGCGTGTCGGTGCTTGCGCCCGGCTCCACATCAGTCATCTTCTCCACACCGGCTGCAACAACAATGTCTTCCATGCCGCTCGCGACTGCAATCACGGCCTGCCGGAAAGCAAGCCCACCGGATGCGCATGCGGCCTCGACTCGCGTTGAGGGAATGTGGCGTGTTGCCATGCCCGCGTAGTCTGCAATCAATGCACCGATATGCTCCTGGTCAATGAAGCGGCCGGCACTCATGTTGCCGACATACATTGCGTCAATCTTCTCGCCCGAGAGCTGGGCATCTTCAAGCGCAATGGCCCCCGCCTCAACAAAGAGATCGCGGAACGAACTCTCCCATTTTTCGCCAAAGGTGGTACATCCCACCCCGATAACTGCCACGTCTCTCATGATTGCATCACGATCTTTCCCTTGTGTTTTGCATATTGTGCATAGTCCAGGTAAATGGGATTTTTCAATAACTGTTCAACACCAGGTGCCGCATCGCGCCGGAACGTGTCCGACAGGATCGCATCGGTCACTTCAATGTCAAACGCATCGCTGCCCGCGCCCGATCCAAATGAACAGACAAAGATCCGGTCGCCCGGCTTTGCAATGTCGAGGGTTGCGGCAAGCCCGATGGGGGATGCTCCTGAATAAGTGTTGCCCAGCCGGGGAACGACAAGGCCCGGCTTGATCTGTTCCGGGGTGAATCCAAGGGTCTTTGCAACTTTCTGTGGAAACTTCGCGTTCGGCTGGTGGAAGACCGCATAGGTGAAATCTTTCGGGCTCTTGCCGGTCTGTCCGAATAACAACCTGCTCGCTCCTTCGACATGCTTGAAATAGCCCGGGTCTCCGGTGAATCGCCCGCCATGCCGGGGATAGTCCTGGCCTTCACGACGCCAGAAATCCGGTGTATCGGTCGTGAACGAGCAGGTATGATGGATGGTTGCAATGGGGTCATCCCGCCCAATCAGGAATGCGGAGCCTACTGCTGCTGCGGTATACTCGAGAGCATCGCTTGGTGCACCCTGAGATACATCCGAGCCGATTGCAAGACCGTACGTGATCATCTCACTTTTTACAAGGCCCATGCAGGTCTGGATTGCAGCAGTACCTGCCTTGCAGGCAAACTCATAATCCGCTGCGGTCATGTTTGGCGTTGCACCAATCGCTTCACCGACCGTACATGCAGTCGGCTTCACCGCATAGGGGTGAGATTCGCTGCCCACGTACACAGCGCCGATGTCCTCTGGATTGATCTTTCTTCGGAGTAGCGCATTACGCGCTGCTTCAACCGCAATCGTCGCAGCGTCCTCATCAAGGTCAGGGACGGACTTCTCAAAAACGCCCAGTCCCCCGGATATATCCGCGGCATTTGCACCCCAGACTTTCGCTATCTCTTCAACCTTGATCCGGTATCTCGGTATATACACCCCGTAGGTAATGATGCCTACCATTCTTTTTCCCTCAATGTACTCACTATTTTGTCGATTTCCATGCCTGTGCACATCACCGTGATGTGGTCCCGTTCTGCCATCTTCTCCACGAGAGGGTGAACATCAGCAGCATCTATTCCCTGGAGCACCACACATCTGGGTTTG
>JAPKXT010000051.1 GCA_026394695.1 Methanoregula sp. | reverse complement strand
TGTATACAGCCCCAACCGCCATCCGTACGTTCATGAAGGTGGGCGAGAGCTGGCCCAACAAGTACAACCTGAACTCGCTGCGGATCATCGGGTCAGTTGGCGAGCCCCTGAACCCTGAAGCATTTGAATGGTACTATCATGTGATTGGAAAGGACAGGTGCCCCATTGTAGACACCTGGTGGCAGACGGAGACAGGAATGCTGTTGATCACCACCATGATCGGTGAAAAAATGCGCCCGGGATTTGCAGGAAAACCTATTCCCGGTGTCATAGCTGATGTCGTTGATAAATCCGGAAATCCTGTCCCGGCGAACACCATGGGATTCCTTGTTATCAAATCGCCATGGCCGGCCATGCTGCGTACGTTATACAAGGATGATGAACGGTACCGTAAGTACTGGTACACCATTGATAACCTTTACACGGCGGGCGATCTTGCAGTCAAGGGCAAAGATGGCTATATTATGATTCTCGGGCGTGCCGATGATATCATCATCGTCGCCGGTCACAATATCGGCACCGCTGAAGTCGAGAGTGCCCTCGTATCCCATAAGGCAGTGGCAGAAGCCGCCGTCATTGGCAAACCGGATTCAGTAAAAGGGAACACAATCAAAGCCTTTGTGATTCTCCGGGTTGGTCATCAGCCGAGTGACAACCTGACACAGGACCTTATCCACCATGTGCGGACCACGCTCGGTCCGATTGCGGTACCTCATGAAATTGAATTTGTTGATAAGCTCCCAAAGACACGAAGCGGTAAGATTATGCGCCGCGTTCTCAAGGCAAAAGAGATGGGAATCGACCCTGGGGATATCTCAACTCTGGAAGAATAAATCTTTTTAAAAATTTTTGACCTGCTATGCAACTGAGCAAAAATATCTGCTTGAAAGGGAAATCATGAAAGAAGGTATCACTGAAACGCTATTTGGTATGGAGGTTGAAAGAGGCCGTTGGATTCTCGTAATCCTCGGTATGCTGATTAACCTGTGTCTTGGTACAATTTATTCCTGGAGCGTGTTTGTTACGCCGCTCACCAGTTATTTCACAAAGAACCTGGGGCAGGCCGTGACGGCAAGCGATGTCCTGCTGCCGTTTTCGGTATTCCTTGCATTTTTTGCAATAACCATGCCGTTCGCCGGGAAGTACATTGAGAAGTACGGGCCGAGAAATGTAACAATAGTCGGGGGAATTCTGACGGGGCTCGGCTGGCTCATGGCTTCATTTGCCACGTCAGTGACAATGCTCTACGTGCTCTACGGAGTAATCGGCGGAATCGGAGTCGGTATCGCCTATGGTGTGCCGGTCGCGGTTGCCGCACGCTGGTTCCCCGACCGCCGGGGTCTCGCCGTGGGCCTGACACTGCTCGGGTTCGGGTTCTCCGCGTTCTTCACGGCAAATATTGCAGGGTACCTGATCGGATCATACGGGGTAATGACGACATTCAGGATCTTCGGGATTGCGTTCGTTATCCTGACCATCCTGTTGGCCCTGCCGCTGAAATTCCCGCTGGCCGGGTGGAAACCTGCAGGGTGGACGCCCCCGGTACCGGTTGCCGGCCAGGTAGTTACCTGTGAATTCAAACGTGAGGAGATGCTTAAAACAACGTCGTTCTATGGACTCTGGGCGTGTTACTTTATCGGGTGTCTCGCCGGCCTTATGGCGGTAGGGATCGCAAAACCATTAGGTTCGGATATCGGGATAGAGGCGGGACTTGCAACGGTCCTTGTCGGTGTCTTTGCGATCTTCAACGGGTTCGGGAGACCGGTCTTTGGTGCTCTCACCGACAAACTGACCCCCCGGAATACCGCTCTTGTATCCTTTGTCCTGATCGCGCTAGTATCCCTCCTCATGTGGCAGATGCCCACCGTACCGGTCTATCTCCTTACATTTGTCGTTCTCTGGGGCTGTCTCGGGGGATGGCTTGCAATCGCTCCGACTGCTACAGGCTGTTATTTCGGGACAGGGGATTACCCGCGGTGTTACGGCGTTCTCTTCCTAGCCTATGGCGCAGGAGCCATTGCCGGGCCCCAGCTCGCCGGGTTCATCAAGACGACAACCGGGTCATACCTCGGAGTATTTCCCTACGTGATGGTCCTTGCGGTGATCGGCTTTGTCATCGCGTTTGCGATGCTGAAGCCCCCGAAGACGCTTTAATAAACCTAAACCTTCTTTTTTAAACAGGATGAATGTCAATATAGCCTTCATACCGTCTATACGGTGAGGTGTATAACAGGAACGGTTTGCCCCGGGTACTCACTCAATCCGGTTGCACTTCAGGGCTGGTGAATTTTCTTCCGTTGTGCTATGCGGTATCCGGAAATGACCTGCACAGAATCACCAAATTCCCGGTCAAGCACCGGGTCACCCGAATCAACATAGAGGACGGGAGTTTCCCGTAGTTTATGCGGTGTAGCCACCACAATGATTTTTTTTATCCCAACATGCGATACAACCTGTGAACTAATTTGTTGATTTCCCCGTCCGAGAATAAACCCTTGAGCACCTATGGGACTCACGATGATCCGTACATCTTTTTCCTTTTCTATCAGGTAAAGCAGAGTTTTTTCATCTGCATCCTGCGCAACAATTTTTCTGTTTTTTATTACATCTACACCGAGCAGGGTTTTCCTGACACCGACACTGCGGGCAATGAACTCGGTTGTCGTTCCCGCCCCAAGGATATAGAGCGTGTCCGGAAGCATTACCTCCTCAATAAAACGCCCTATTTCCTCTTTTGCCCGGTCTTCATCTGCTTCTTCGAATATCTGTTTTGAGAACTGTGTTTTTCCTTCCAGTGACGGGACACGGGCAATCCCATAAAGGTGTGTTTTCAGTTCTCCCGCCCGGTAAGCATCTTCATCCACATCCATAACTTCTGAATCCCGAAGAACTACATTCTCATCACCGGAAACAAGTTCGGCTGCTGTTGCCGGATCAATAGCAAAAACGCCTGAGTACATCTTCACTCCAGCCGGGATGCCGAGGATAGGTACATTCCGACCCACCACATCAAAAATGTCCCGGGCGGTACCGTCACCACCACAGAAAAGGATCAAATCAACACCTTCTTCAATAAACCGCTGTGCTGCAATCTTTGTATCCTGTGCAGTACTGTCATTTACCGGATGGCTGACAACCTGAATACGCTCCCTGACAGTTTCTTTCAGTGCGTCTTCCCCCATTCTACCGGAAGGTGACAGGAATATCAGGTTTTGTTTATTCTTAAGAGCCTGCAGAGTAATTTTTGCACGGTTTTCTGCCTGAGGAACTGCCCCGCGGACAGTGGCTTCACTCAACTTGCCGTCGGTTCCCTTGAGCCCCACCGCTCCACCCATACCCGCAATAGGGTTGATGAGAAAACCGATCTTCTTCATAAAAAAGGGGAATTAGGAAATTTTGGGTATCCGGGCAAGTGACTCCTTGATCAGCTCATCCGGGTACTCATAGTCCACCAGTTCCTTTGCATAATAAGCATCGTATGCCGACATATCGAAATTGCCATGGCCGGAACAATTGAAGAGGATCGTCTTTGTCTCACCCGTCTTTTTACAGGCAAGCGCTTCATCAATCGCAGATTTTACCGCATGGGAGGTCTCGGGTGCGACAATAATCCCTTCAGTGCGGGCAAAGGTCTGGGCTGCATCAAAGACTTCGCTCTGGTGGTAGGCAACAGCCCGCATAACACCGTCATTCACAAGCCGTGAGACAATCGGGGAATCGCCATGGTAACGGAGACCCCCTGCATGCATGGCGGGTGGAACAAAGTCATGGCCCAATGTAAACATCTTGAGAAGCGGAGTGTAACCTGCTTCATCGGCAAGATCGTACGTGAATAACCCCTTTGTCAGCGTTGGGCAGGATGCCGGTTCAACACCGATAATATCCACATCCTTGTGCTTCCCGGTCAGTTTGTCCCCGGCAAACGGGAACGAGATGCCGGCGAAGTTGGACCCGCCACCGACACACCCGATCACTACGTCGGGGTATTCGTCGACCATTGCCAGCTGCTCGCGGCATTCGAGTCCTATTACGGTCTGGTGGAGACAGACATGGTTCAACACCGAACCAAGTGCGTAGTTAGTGTTGCTGTGGCTGGCGGCATCTTCAACCGCTTCCGATATGGCCATTCCCAGACTTCCCGGGGTATCGGGGTCTTTTTCGAGCATTGCACGGCCGGCATTCGTCTTGGTGCTTGGGCTGGGGATGCATTCTGCTCCCCAGACGCGCATCATCGATTTCCGGTAGGGTTTCTGCGTGTAGCTTGACCGGACCATGTAGATGGTGCACTCCAGATCATAGAGCATCGTTGCAAATGCGAGCGCTGAGCCCCACTGCCCGGCACCGGTCTCGGTGGCAATCCTCTCTACTCCCGCCTTCATGTTATAATACGCCTGCGGGACCGCAGTGTTGGGTTTATGACTCCCTGCGGGACTGACGCCTTCCCACTTGTAGTAAATCTTCGCTGGTGTTTTCAGGAATTTTTCAAGCCGGTGGGCACGGTAGAGCGGGCTCGGCCTCCAGAGCCGCAGTACGTCCCGCACGTCTTCCGGGATGTCGATATGGCGGTCGGTCGTGACTTCCTGCCGGATCAGCTCCATCGGGAAAATCGCTGAAAGATCCGCAGGCCCAATTGGTTTCTGGGTCTTGGGATGGAGCGGTGGATCGAGCGGTGATTTCAGATCCGCCTGAACATTATACCATTTTTTTGGTATCTGCTCCTCATCGAGAAGGATTTTTGTCTGCATACATAGTCATTGTAGTGTACAAATATATACATTGTTGTACAAGTTTGAAAATTTCTGGAGATGTCTGTGCATTAAAATTCGATCACTACCATGCCCGAAATGAAGAAGCTGCAAAGTAAAGTAAAGATAAATGATGAGAATATTTCTCTGATACCTCAATTCTAGACATAGGTGTGATGTCATGCCGTTTATTTATTCCAGCCAGGGGATGAAACCTCTTCCGCATACCGCCCTCAATAGGTATTGAAGGTAATTCCTACCAGGTGAACGCAGAAAAAACACTTTTGATTCCGCCTTCCATACCATTAATATACTCTAGATATTATCTGTAAAGGAGTTGTTATTTCTGCAACAACAAAAAATTATAAGAGCGGAACAGGTGATTATGGCATGAAACATTCACTTTTCGAAGTTCTGATCAAACCCGGGGGATTCTTCCAGGATGCGATCGTGGAAAAGGAAAGTCTTAAAATTCCCGGACTTATCGTACTTGCGCTGGGGATTGTGTCAGCAGTATACGCGTATTTAATCGGTGGATTAACAGGAAAGATGATGGCAGGATTGATTCCCGGCATGGAATCGATTATCGCCATTTCCACTATTCTTGGTGCATTATTTGGGGTATTCGTCTTCTGGGTGATATGGGCTGGCCTATTCTATCTCATATCCTCATTGTTCAAGGGTGAAGGGACATTTAAAAGATTGCTTGAGTTTGTAGGATATGGATTTCTTCCCCAGATTTTCGGGGCGATACTTACCCTTATTGTAGCGCTGCAGTATCTCCCAAGAGTAATAGTTCCCCAGATTACTTCGACAGCAGCCCAGGACCCCCAGCTGATCCAGGAAGCAGTTAAAGCCCTGATGCATGATCCTGCAATGATGGAGATGACCCAGATCACTTCAATCATCTCGATTGTATTTCTCCTCTGGAGTGCCAACATCTGGATCTTCGGCATGCAGCACTCACGGAAACTTTCACCCCGTGATGCAGCACTGTGCGTCGGTATACCGGTTGTCGCGTATATTCTCTATATGGTCTACTCAATGGCGGTGATGTAAATGAAAACTGCACGATATATTTCCCTGTTCACCCTTGTGCTGCTCGCTGGCGCCATGGTTGGCGTAGTTGCCGGGTTCTCCACACCTGAATCAATTGTTGCTGCAGACAAAGTGTATGTGTCCTCGGCAACATACGATCCCGAGGTTTTTTTCCCGGGGGATACGGGCACCCTTACCATAGAAGTCACGAACGGCAATACTGATACGGGAATTGTAGTGAATCATGCACAATTATCCAGTGACACAATAATATCAACAAGCTCTGCCTATGATACCTCGTCCAACCTCGGTCCAGCGCAGACCCAATCATTTACATTTTCCATAACTGCTGATGGCCTCAATGGGATATACTTCCCTACATTTTCCTTAAGCTTCCGCGATGCGGACAGCCTTTATTACCGGGCAAAGGTCAAGATTGAAGATACACCGCTTGTACTGGCCATACTCGACAAACCGGATACATTCTCCCAGGGAAAGAAAAAGATTATCTATGCGCAGGTAGCAAATCCCCGCGGGAATTCGGTAAAGAACATCATACTCGATATTTCGGGTACAGGAATTACTGCAACACCCCCGATACTCTTTGTCGGGGATATTAATTCCGGTGCCAAAATACCGGTTAATTTTTCAGTAACGGCAGATCAGCCAACAACCCTCCACCTTAACCTGAACTATGACAATGGTGATAATCCCCATACTGTTAAAATGGATCTCCCCATCACCTTTGGTGTTGATAAGAAACAGGCAAATCCCGTCATCAGCAACGTGCAGGTAAAAAGCGATGCCGGCATCTACCACATTACCGGCGACGTCAATAATGCCGGTCTCGAAACCGCAAATACCGTTATGGTTACTACCCTCTCACCAGCAGTTCCGCAGGATCCCTACAAGAACTATGTCGTCGGCGCTCTCAAGCCTGATGATTTCGGCAGTTTCGAGGTGACATTCTCTGCAACGGATGCCGAGACCATTCCACTCCAGTTATCCTTCAAGGATGCCGATGGGAACATATACAATTCCGTTCAGGATGTGAAGCTTTCTTCATCTTTAGCGGGTGCGGCAGCCTCGAACACAGGTCTTCCCATTATCCCGATCATTGCAGTGATCGCGATCCTTGCGATATTCATTGGCGGATGGATTATTTACCTGAAAAAAATCAAGAAGTGAACCATCCATGAACGAACAGCCGGTCATGGTGTTTCAGGATGTAACGAAAGTGTACCCGTTACCTGCTGGTGACGTAACTGCTCTGGAGGGTATTTCTTTCCAGGTTAACCGGGGTGAATTCATCTCGGTCATGGGACCTTCGGGTTCAGGAAAGTCTACTCTCCTCAACCTGATGGGGTGTCTCGACACGCCAACATCCGGAGACATTTATATCCGTGGAACCCGTACCGGGGACATGTCCGATAAAGATCTTACCGATCTCCGGAGGGACCGGATCGGATTTATCTTCCAGTATTTCAACCTCTTCCCGTTATTGAACATCATAGAGAATGTAACGTTCCCGATGATGCTTAAATCCCAAAAAGAGGTGGATCCGGAGAAGGGAAAAGAAGTGCTCCGGTCGGTTCAGCTGGATGATTCGCTCTTTACCCACACACCCATGGAAGTCTCTGGGGGTCAGCAGCAGAGAGTCGCTATTGCCCGGGCACTCATCAATGATCCTGACATCCTGCTCTGCGATGAACCAACAGGAAACCTTGATTCAAAGACCGGTGCCGGCATTATGGATCTGATGACAGAACTCAACCGGAAGGGCACGACGATTATCATGGTTACGCATGACCCGAATATCGCAAAATATTCCCGGAGAACTATTCGTATTGCAGACGGGAGGATAGTGGAATGATTTTTTGGGAAATTGCAAAAAGGAATCTCAGGATCCACCTCCTCCGGTCATCGCTTGCCATGCTGGGAATCGTTATCGGTGTCGTTGCGATCGCATCGATGGGTATTCTCGGCAATAGTCTGGTGCTCACCGTTTCAGACAGCCTGAAAACAGTCGGTGACAGTGTGATTGTAACACCCCACGTCGGAGGCACAATGGGGGGTTTCGGTGGGGGGGCTGGGGGGGCGTCATCACTCAGAATAACAGAACAAAATTTCCAGCAAATAAAACGTGCTTCTGCTCCGAATGTAGCGATCCCTATACTTCAGACTTCGGATCGCATGAAACTCGGTGTAGGAAGCGATGATATCGTTGCAGCCATCTACGGTCTTAACCCGGATGATGTTCCAGACCTTCTTAAATTGAAAGAGGGGGGATACAGCCGTGGTGATTCGGGGTGCCTCGTGGGATCAACATTTGCTGAGGACCACAATGTCAAGGTCGGATCCCGGATCGCAATCGGTACTGACGGAGATAAAGGTACACTACGGGTCACCGGTATCATTGAGGAACGCGGTATGGCTTTTGATGTCAGCACCGACTCCGCAATAGTCGTTACAAAGGACTGGTTTGACCAGACATATGATCGCAACGATTACGACAAGGTGGTTGTCAAGGTGAAGAATCTGGATGACCTCCCGGCCGTTAAAACCGCTATAGAGAACCAGATGAACAAGCGGGATAAAATCGTTGACGTTGTGGACACGCGTAAGACGATGGAAACCATCTTTTCAGCATTCGGCCAGATCACCACCTTCGTGTCGGCAATCGGGGGCATATCGATGCTGGTTGCTGGTGTTTCCATCCTCAATATCATGATGATGTCTGTGACCGAACGGATCAAGGAGATTGGCATCATGCGCAGCATCGGAGCACAGCGAAAAGAAGTGATGTCGATGTTCCTTTACGAGGCTTTGATTCTCGGGGTCGTTGGA